>JBAXUJ010000149.1:0-3125 GCA_037129735.1 Opitutia bacterium
ATTGGGATTTGGGGGACGGGCGTGATTGCCGAGTTTCACGCCCAGGCCTTGAGTGAAATTCCCAACGTAAAACTGATTGCTGCGTATAATCGCACCCCCGAAAAAGCCCGCGCTTTTTCAGAAAAATATAAAACTAATTTTGCGGCTACGCCCGAAGAGCTTCTAAAAAATCCTGCGATTGATATTATCTGTCTTTGCACCGCAAGCGGTAATCATCTCGAGCCCGCCCTCGCGTGCGCGCAGGCCGGCAAACATGTTATCGTTGAAAAACCTATCGAGGTAACGCTCGAGCGTTGCGATCAAATTATTTCAGCCTGTCATAAAGCAGGCGTCACCCTGGGCGGTATTCTACCTCGTCGCTTCGGACACGGTGCCGTCGCACTTAAGTCTTCAATTACAACGGGACGCTTCGGACAAATTACTTTAGCAAGCGCACTCATCCCATGGTGGCGCAGTCAAGAGTACTACGACTCAGCTGCTTGGCGTGGTACACAAAAACTCGATGGCGGTGGTGCTCTCATGAATCAAGGCATTCACACCATTGATCTTCTACTTTGGCTACTCGGGCCCGTAAAACGCGTCTCCGCTACCATGGGCCTCGTCGCTCATAAAAATATCGAAGTCGAAGATATCGCCACGGGTTGGATTGAATTCACCAATGGCGCCCGTGCCACTATCGCTGGCACAACCACTTGCTGGTCTCAGAACGGCCTCCCCGCTGAGATTCGTATCCATGGAACTACGGGTTCAGCCATCTTACATGACGATAAATTAGTAACGTTTGAATTCAAAGAATCTCAATCGAGTGACCACAGTCAAATTGGTAAAATCACTCAAGGTGCGGGAGCGAATGACCCTAAGGCCATTGATACGAAATGGCATAAGGCCAATTTAGAAGAAATTATTGGCGCTATTCGCGAAAACAAAAAACCTTCGATTGATGGAGTCGAAGGTCGTAAAGCCGTGGAGTTAATCTTAGCTCTTTATCAGTCAGCCCAACAAAATGGCCTGCCGATTAATCTCTAATTTTGTGCGTTTCGTTTTTCTCCTTTTTTTATTCGCTCAAACTTTCCTGAGTTGCGCAGCCGAAGAAAAATTATTCAACGACAACCAGTGGCACGCCGTTATCGTCATTTCCGATAATCCAGAAATCGATGAATGGTATGCAGCGTGCAGTTTAAGCGACTGGGCTGAAGTCGTAACTGGTAAAAAAATCAACATGGTTTCTGAGTCAGAAAAACCTTCGGTAAACCAATGGAAAATTTATGTAGGTAAAACTCAAGCATCCGTAGCAAACCAAGTGACCATGCCTTCACGTCGTGGTGATGTCGCGGTGAGAGCCGTTAAAGAGAAGTCCGTCTATGTGATGGGAAATAATCCAGCCGCGACGCGGATTGCGGTCGGTCGATTTTGTGAACAAGTGCTCGGGATTAGCTTTTGCCAGCCAGGCATCAAAGGTGCGGACTACTCCCCTTTAAAAGAAATCTCTATTCCGGCAGCAGATTTATTTCAGCCGGCTTTTTACTGGCGTGCGGTAGGTGGCTTAAGTAACGAAGTTTCGAAAGACTGGGCGTATTCGGTGGGCTATGGTAATTGCCCCGCATTCTCACATAATTTATATAAAATATTTACGGAGAATGAATGGAAAATGGATCCATCGTTTTTTGTCGAAGACCAACAAGGATACATCAAGCCCACGGGGTCGGGTAATGATGCTAACCCTAACCTAAATCATCCGCAGGCTGCTGCGGTGGCACGTCGATTCGCTGAAGACTGGTTTAAAAATAATCCCGAAAGCACCTCCGTGGCGATGGGGTTAAATGATTCACTTATTTATGATAAAAAAGCAGAGAGTGAAGGATGGTTTCGCGATCGACCTGTAAGAACAAATTATCTTATTGGGTTTTTAAATAAGGTCACTGACGGCAGTTGGTTAAATCAAGTTAACACTCCTGAAAGTAAACGAGTGATTGGGACCCTGGCGTATCTGGATACGCTCAAGGCACCGACAATAAAAGTTAATGCTGATATTTTCCCGTGGGTCTGTGTGGATCGCATGGGCTATGCGAATGAAGAATTTGGCCAACAGGATATTGATAACTGCAAGGCATGGGTTAAGTCAGGCGCCGAGAATGTTGGAGCTTATGACTATTGGTACGGAAATAGTTTCTGCATTCCACGCATCAATTTCTCGGCCCAAACAAAAAGCATTAAATCGCTCAATCAAATCGGTGTTACCGGTTGGTATGCTGAACTGTACCCCATCTGGGCATTCGATGCCCCGAAGGCATGGGTGGGTTCAAAGTTATTGGAAAATCCAGCAGCCGATTCTGAGGTATTATTAAATCAGTGGTTTAAATGTGCTTACGGACCAGCACATAAATCCATGCGTACAGTTTTCGGTATTATTGAAAATGAATGGAGTCGTACAGCCCAGGTCCAAGGAAAAAATCAATGGCTATATGGATTTTTTGAGGAAACAGCTGGAGAAATTTTAAGCGATCAGGCTGTTGAAGAAATTAGAGTAAACTTGGCTGATGCTGAGAAAGTGTTGGCAAAAAATAAAAAGCCCACCGAACGACAGAAGAATTATCAATGGCGACTGAAGCAATTTAGAGATGCCTGGAACCTAGTAGTGGATTTTCGTGAAGTAGTAAGACTGCGCAAAGCTCAGCCGACGAGTCCTGATGAAGCCTTTCTAGCGCTTAAAAATCTGGTGGAGGGGGAAGAATTACTAGAAGATGAACAAGCCCGCTTTAATTTCAAGTGGGGCACCACGAGTCAAAAAATACAGTGGAGCCGGTTCACCTCAACGAATCCACGAGAAAAATGGATGAGTATGATTAAACTTAAACCCGAATTAAATGATGAACTTCTTAATTTCACCCAGCACGATATACCCTGTTTAAATATTATCTATTGGGAGCATACCTCTAAAAAATCGGGCGTCAAAATCCTTAACTCAACCATGACTACTCCGGCGATGCTTCAAGATTGGGCAATCGAGACGAGTCCGCGAAAAAATTCTGAAAAGTCCAGTAGTGCAACCAGTCTGTTGATATTAAAAAATCAAAGTGGCATCTTACGTCATACTGAAACCACCAGTGCGAAAAAATTATTAAAGT
>JBAXUJ010000015.1:0-15207 GCA_037129735.1 Opitutia bacterium
GTAAAGTTTCGATCCGAGGACGCGGTGTTTCCTGTGTATTGAAGCGTACCACCACCGAGAACTAAATTAGTGGCCACGTTGGTCGCAGATCCTAGATTGCTCGAAGCGACAGCACCATTACCAATGGTTGCTACAGAAAGTGTACCAGCATTAATAGTGGTTACACCGGTGAAGGTATTAGCACCTGAAAGTTTCCAGGTTCCTGCACCAGTCTTGGTTAAGGAAGTCGCACCTGTATTATTTGCGATAAGACCTTGGATTTCATTCGTTCCAGTGTTAGTGCCGGTTAAGGTAAGTGTACGAGTTCCTGTACCCGTGTAAGCGTAAGCTGAAGCTGATAGAATCAGTGCACCGGCACCTGAAGCATCAACGGTCGTTCCCGTTGTACCTGAGCCTAATGTAAATGCACGATCGGTAGTTTCACCAGCTCCTGTGTATGCAAGCGTACCACCTGCAAAAACAATATTAGCGGCGGCGTTTGAAGCGCGGCCAATATTAGTTACTCCGCTTGAAGCACCACCATTACCAATCGAACTGACGGAAAGTGTACCTGCAGTAATTGTGGTTACACCGGTGTATGTGTTAGTTCCGGAAAGGGTTACTGTTCCTACTGTACTCTTAGATAGTGTAACTGCACCAGCTAAGTTAGCGCTAACGGTACCATTCGATACCGTGAAAGCACTGGTCGATGTGAGTGTGCCTGAACCGGTAATACTTCCATCAGTTAAGGTTACTGCTCCGACGCTGTCGGTGTATGATCCGAGAGCGAGAGTACCACCATTAACGGTGACTGCACCCGTGTTAATGACATTACTTGCACCATAACTAAGTGTACCCGCAGTAATCGTGGTTGTTCCAGTGTAAGTGTTAGCACCTGAAAGTGTTAATGTACCAGCACCTGATTTATTTAAAGTATATGCCCCAGAGCCTCCAATAATACCAGTTACATTTGTATTACCTGCACCAGTAAATGCGGTGTTATAATTACCACCAATGGTAGTAAGATTGAGCGTGGAATTAGCAGCGACATTAAATGTGGCGTTACCGGTTAAAGTAGTGCCAGCAAAAGTTACAGCCGCAGTAGATCCCGTAGCATTAGCACCTTTATCAATAGTCAGAGTATTTACGCCAATGGAGAGAGTACCGAGAGTTTGAGCTACACCTGCGACGGCCGTAGCTGTGTCAGATTTAATCGTCACATCACCCGATACAGTAGTATTACGATTAAATGAAGTAGCAGTGTCGTTAGCTAATTCTAAAGTACCACCTGAGATGGTCAAAGTACCAGCACCGAGAGCGCCAGCTGCAGTTGCACGCAATTTACCAGCACTCAGCGTGGTTACACCAGTGTGTGCATTAGTTCCTGAAAGAATTAAAGTTCCCGCACCAGCTTTGGTTAATCCACCCGATGTCGATGTACTTGCACCAGAGAGAGTGAGAGTCGTACCAGACGTGCTTACATCAATCGTGCTCGTGGTGGAAGCAGTTAGAGTAAAGTTACGATCCGAAGATGCAGTGCTACCCGTGTATTGAAGAGTACCGCCACCGAGAACTAAATTAGTAGCCACGTTGCTTGCTTGTCCAAGATTACCGGCAACACCACCGTTACCGATGGTAGCTACAGAAAGTGTACCCGCGTTGATTGTGGTTACACCGGTGAAAGTATTGGTACCTGATAATGTTAATGTGCCAGTACCCGCTTTAGTAATGCCTAACTTTCCACCGCCAGTGCCGTCTTGAATTACACCAGCAAAACTGCTATCCGAATTAACAGAATTACCAATCGTCAGCACCGCACCAGAAGCATTGGCATTTTGAACAATCGGTGAACCTGCTGAAGCATTACTATTTAAACTAGCGATGGTAATGGTGTTACCATTGAGGGTTAAGGTTCCATCTGTAGTAGAAGCACCGAAGGTGATCGCATTTTCAAATCCTGCAGTAGAATTGAGTGCACCGGTGCTGCCGAGTTTAAGTGTACCAGCGTTAATCGTGACTCCGCCTGTAAGAGTGTTAGTACCCGAGAGGGTTAATGTACCAGCGCCAGCTTTGGTAAGTCCAGCGGTACCAGTAAGTTTGGCGGAGACGGTGGCACCTTTTCCTGAATCAACCGTGAAGACGTTCGCACCAGCCGCACCACTTAAATTCATCGTTGGAGTGTTACTTGCTCCGGCGATGGTAATACCGTCTGCACTAAAGGTTAAACCTGCGCCCACGGTAACGGTGCCATCCAGAGAAATTGTTGAACTTGCAGAATCGAAAATCAAAGCACTTGCAGTGGCTGGGGTCTTACCCGTTGTACCACCTGAAGATGTTGCGAAGGTGGTCGTGGAAGAACTCCATGTACCCGTTCCGCCGACCCAATAGTTACCTGTAGCTAAAGTTGCCGTAAGCGCGTTAGAGTAAGTTATATTATCCACCTTCATTGCTGCGCCTGTGCTTGTACTAGAACCCGTAAGATCGAAGGCCAGTGAATCAACATTCGCACCTGTTAATAAAGCACCAATGTCATTACCAATTTTTATACCATTTAAATAAACATCATAAGTACCAGCAGCGAGAGAATCGTTTGCGCCAAAAGCTGAATAACTTTGCGTAGTGGTATCATTATTACCAACGATTCGGAAGTTAAGAACAGTGCCAGCAGTGAGACTTCCAGTGGATGTGATATTAGTGGTATCAATCGATCCATTACTTGTTCCGAAAGTGGTCCCCGATGTAGGGTTCCATGTTGTGGTAAATGTGCCAGAACCATTGGCCGTAAATCTTAAAGCTGCGGCGGCCTGACCAGCAACTATTGCGCCGGTATTATAACCAGTAAATGAAGTTCCATCGCCGATAGAAACTTGAGCTACTGCACCAGTGCCCGCAAATGTCAGTACAGTTGAAAATCTAACGTCGTAGTATTTGGAGGCAGTAAAGTCAGCAAAACGAAGGTATGTTACTGAAGAGCTGTTAGCAGCGTAGATACCAACCTCTGAACCCGAACCTAAATTTGTATCACCACTACCAAACTGGAGGCCTTGTAAACCTCCGACGGCAGCAATAGATGCAGTGCTACCAGAACGTATCCATGTCGTTGCCGCACCTGAAGGGTTTGTTCCTGAATAAGAAACCAGAGAACTGTTTGAAGCTGCAGTCCCCGAAACCATCGACCCTGAAGAACTTGAGAAATCAAAAATCCAATCGGTCGCTTTCACTTTTGTTGGCGTGAAGCTGGCGGCGTAGGGAGCGGCGAACAGGGCGATCGTCGCGGCGTTGCGCAGGAAATTTTGAAAAGCGATCGGAGATTTTCTTTTCATGGAAGTAGGAGAAGGTGTCATTGGGGGACAAAATTTATAAAACAAAACTGAACACTTTATGCCCATTGCAAAGCCCAAAAACACTTTATGATTGCACAATTAAGTGACAGATTTGTGCCTAAAAAAAGTGTCAAAAAATCGCCTCCCCCCGCGTGCCAAATCCCAAATTTAATCTAAAAAAATTATTCACATCGGCACTTGTCACACGGATGAAACATTAGCCCTAGTTTACTCCAAAAAATTCCCGAATTTATCCCCACCCCACCCCGGTGATCTCCCCTCAAGCCGTCCGAACCGCCAAAAGGGGCTTTGCTCAAAAATAGACAAATGGTAACAGAGCGGTGCCGCGACTAGGGTAAATACCCTAGGACAACCTGTCTCATGGGGTAAATACCCTAGATTCCGACTAGGGCAAACACCCCAGTTCCCAGGGCTTGCCATCCCCTCCGCTACCCCTCCGTGCGGGACCCTAGCTGGGCCCTGCAGTGATCCCAAATTCCGTACTCTTTTTTATGTATCCTAATCATGGATACAAAGAAAACATCAAGTAATCCAGGGTGATTTTCAGAAAAATTAAATTTTCTTTTTCTTGCGACGACGCACTGCCACGACCGCGAGCGCCAACGCGCTCAGACCTAAACCGTAAGTCGAAGGCTCAGGAATCATCGTGGTCACATACATCCGATCACGATCGGCTGAGAGCTGCATCGACCACACCAAGTGGTCGTTGATTAAATTATTGGCGATTTCAAATTGTGTCGCATCGATGGAGAACAAGTCCGTCACATTCGTGCCCACGGCTAAAGGTGTGCCGAGTTTCGCAAATTCAAATTTATTTACCTTCGTCTTATCAAAATTCAGGAACGAGCCGGTGCTTGTTACATCGACATGAATTTTCTTCGAGGCCGAAGCGTTGTTTAAATTAATGACCGAAACCACAAGAGTGTCGTAGCCCACTCCCGCCGCACCGGTGGCGTTCTGTAATTGCCACTTCACGTGGGCACCACCGTTAAGCGCGAGCTTGTTAAAGGAAAGAGTGCCAATGCTGTCTGCATTCGGTGAGAGGATACCATCCTCTTCGACCGTCGCATCTTCGTCGGTACCATTACCCGCTAAGGTAGCACCCGCGGAAACATTGATTCTATTGGATAAAACTGCGTTCACGACAAAGGTGGCATTACGTGAAACACTGACTGTGCCCGAACCCACTGAGCCGGCATAGGAAGCTTTCACCGTTCCGGCTGAGACCGTGAGTCCACCACTAAAATTATTAGCGGCTCCTAATTCAAGACTCCCCGTTCCTAATTTAATGAGGCTCGCTGTAGTCGCAGCACCACTGTTGAGAGATTTGGTAAAGACAACGTTATCACTCGCTGGAATGTTAAAGGCTGCCGCTGCACCATTATTTAAATTAATTCTTCCGGAGAGATCCTCGGTATTACTGCTATTATACCAACCGAGCGTGGCGGTGCCGACGTTGATGGTACTCTTCGAACCGAGTGCAGCCATGGCGAAATCAAGTTCGCCACCGTCAATATTCATTTCGGTAGCAGCATCATCGACAAAGCCCGCACCTGCACCGAGGACGACCCATTTGTTGACATCTTGCTTCACGAGTTTGGTGAAGAGATTCGTAATATCAGCAGCGTCAAATTTCTTGGGATTGAAAATATTTTCGACGGCGATGTCCGTCGTACCACCGAGCGTTAAAGTACGATTCGAAGCCGCCGTATTATCGAAATCCATTTGCGCACCTTGGCCGATGTTCAGTGCACCGGTGCCCGATGCGATAAAGCCTGCACCCCCGTTTCCTACTGTAAAATCGCGGGTTAAAGTCGCATCAGCCGACCCCGCATATTCGAGCTTACCGCCATTGAAGATGATGCTGCCGGGAACGTCTGTAGCAGCGCCCAGAGGCGAAGCGACACCACCGGCACCGAGCGTGGAGACTTTAAGATTTCCGGCAGAAAGTGTGAGTGAACCCGTAAAAGTATTGGCGCCTTGAAGCTCGACGGTGCCATTGCCGGTCTTGGTGAGTGAACCAGTTCCACCGATCACTCCGGTTTTGAAAACAGCGGTACCACCGGTGGCTGCGGTTAATTCAGCCGTGTTGTTGACAGCGACATTACCGGTGAAAGTGGCAGTGCCTGCTTCATCGATACCGAGAATACCTGAACCTGTTATCGAATCAGAACCCAGTGCATTGAAAGCAATATTATCTAGGCGATTATTTCCCGAAGACGCCGTTGCGCCTGTTAAACTCAAACGGACAAAAGCATTACTATAGCCATTTAATGCGGTGACTGTGGCTAAAGTTTTACTAGCGAAAGTGGTTGTCGTGGTCGTAACCGTTTCGGAATTCGTCCAGTTTGTCCCGTCATTACTGTATTCCCAGATTTGACTACTAAAACCGGTGGCTGTTTTTTGTGCGTCGTAACTTATGGTTAAACTATTTTTACCCGACATATTAATCGCAAAGACCATATACTTACCGTTGGCTGAATTTGATGTACCACCTAATAAGGCTAAACTAGAAGGCGATGTTACAGCTGTTGCAAATACACCCGTCCCAGCATTTCCACCGAAGGCCGATACTTCTCCACTGCTTGCAGTATTCCAGGTACTCGAATGATTACTTCCATCAAGATAAAGTGTTCCTGAGCCAAAATTTGCAGTGTACTTACTAGGTGAATTCGGCGCGACTGCGGAGGCAGTTCCGCCATTGGTTACGGTTTGGAAATCCCAACCAGCTAAGAGTGCGTTAGTACCCTTAACCGAACTTCCGACCGTAATATTGTTAGAAATAATTTTATCTTTGGCGACGTAAAGCGTGCCCGTCGTACCTGATCCGCCCGTACCAATTAAAACAGTGCCCGAACCGAGAGCATTGTTGTTAGAAGCTTTTATGGTACCAGCACTCAGAGTGATATCACGAGCGAGACTCGTGCTTGCACCTGATAGATTTAAAGTGCCTGAGCCTGATTTAGTAAAGGCGGTGCCACTAGTTCCAGTGAATGTCCCACTGAAGTTTTGGGTATTAGCGTTATTAATCGTGAAAGTTTTTCCATTAGCGATGCGAACTTCCCCTGATTCCGCTAAACTATAGGCAACGTTTGATAAACTTGTCAGCGTCTGATTATCTTGAAGACTCAATATCGCACCATGTGCCACTGCAACCGTCGGTGAAATACTGGTGGCTGTTTGAGCAACTAAAGTTCCTGAAAGAACCGAAGTTAGTCCACTGTAAGTACTATTAAGACCTGAAAGAGTTAAGGTACCATCACCGGTTTTATTAAGAGCTAAACCTGCACCCGAAATATTTCCGCTGATATTCGTATCGGACTTTCCACCAATAGAGAGTGTTGAATTGGTACCCGTAATTGTACCCGTGAGAGTGAGTAAAGTCCCCTGAGAACTAATAAAAGTGTCACCACTTAAGGTAATCGAGCCAGACACAGTGCTGGATCCGTTTGAACTTGTGAGGGCACCACCACCATTAACACCTCCTCCTACGAGCGTGAGCGGTTCGGCGGCGAGCGTAATACCACCAGAAACATCCAGTGTAGCTCCTGAAGTAATTGTCGTGCCAGCAGTGGTAGCACCCAAGGCGTTCGCATTACCGACCACTAAAGTTCCAGCATTCACGACAACCTCTCCGGTGAATGTATTCGCAGCAGATAAAGTTAATTTTCCGCTACCTGATTTGGTGATGCCCCCATCGCCCGCAATACTACCCGACTGGAAGGTGTAGTTACCATCTGAGTTAACCGTCACGGCGGATGGCGTCACAGTAGTCTTGAGCGTAATTACGCCACCCGTGGATTTATCAAAAGTAACAATATCTCCATCTGCGAAAACCTGGGTGGTGGCGCTTTTGCTATTATACCAATTAGCAGGACTAGAAGTACCCCAATCACCATCACCCACCAAATCCCAATTTAAAATATTAGCGAGAGATGTGAGTGTTATTTTGTACACTCCAGCGGAGGAGTCACTTGTAGTATAACTCCATTTACCTAATGAGTTATTTAATAAAGTGACTTTAAAATTATTAGTAAAGTCAGGCGCAGGAGATGAACTTGAATAACTTAATAACGTATAAATTTTTCCAACAGAATAACTACCAGTTAGACTGATGTTAACGGGTGCACTTAAGGTTAACTGACCCGTAACGGCTAAAGTTTTCCCCAAGGTGTATTTAATATTGCCACCAGATAGAGTTAAGCTGCCGCCTACCGATAAACTTCCCGCAGTGAGATCAATGATTCCAGAATTTAAATTAATGTTACCTGCAATGCTGTTAGAGGTACCCGTTAAAGCGCCACCTGAGCTATCAACACCAGCCGCATTAACAACCGAGAGAGTACCACCCCCGATTGCGACCGTACCACCCGCGAGTGCACCCAAACCTGAAAGTTTAATCGTACCAACATTAAGAGTCGTACCACCGGTGTAAGTATTGGCTCCCGTTAAAGTGAGTGTACCAGTGCCTGCTTTGTTGAGAGCTAACGTCGCGGTACTTCCATTCTGAATTGCACCCGCATAAGTACTATCCGCATTTGAAGAGTTACCAATGGTCAGTGTAGCGTTAGTAGAAGCACTTCCGTTTTGAACAGTGGTTGAGCCCGCATTGCCAATATCTGTATTTAAACTAGCGATCGTAACATTGTTACCATTGATACTTAAAGTTCCGGTCGACGCAGGGCCGAAGGTGACGGCGTTTTGAGAGTTTGCCGTGGAGTTTAATGCGCTGACACTTCCTAATTTAACGTTACCAGCATTAATCGTTAGTCCACCCGTAAAAGTATTCGCACCGCTTAATGTTAAAATGCCGTTGCCGGATTTTGTTAAATTTCCTGTGGTCGTAGCAATCGCACCCGTGACGGTAGTATCGCCTGCACCACCAAATGTTAAATTGTAAGTTGCTCCAGTGATAGATGCCAAAGTGAGCAGGGATCCTGAATTAACCGTAAAGGAGGGTGCGCCAGATAAAGTAACGACGCCGAAAGTAACACCCGACGTCGCACCTGTGGCATTGCTACCTTTATCAATCGTCAGGGTGTTCGCACCAATCGCGAGAGTACCGAGAGTTTGAATGACACCCGCACTGCTCGAAGTTGTATCTGATTTAATCGTAACATCTCCTGAGACCGTGGTGTTGCGATTAAATGCGGTGGCAGAATTATTGGCTAATTCTAAAGTGCCGCTGCTGATTGCGAGAGACCCTGCACCTAAGGCCCCAGCGGCAGTTGCACGTAATATACCTCCAGATAAAGTGACAGTACCTGTTAAAGTATTTGTACCCGTAAGAACTAATTTACCTGGACCAGACATCGTGAGGCCAGTGGAACCGCTGATCACGGAGCCGATCGTTGTAGTATCACCAGCATTGGTAACGATAATCGCGTTAGCTGCTGCACTAGCACCAGATAAATTAAGGGTGCCAGATGAAACGCTGATTCCATTAGCACTGAATGTTAAACCTGCGGCGACTGTGACCGTGCCACTCACTGTTGGACTTGCAGTGGCGTCAAAAATTAATGCACCCGTAGTTGCCTGCACCGCACCAGTCGTTCCACCACCAGCGGTTGCCGTAGCCCAATTAGTTGAAGAACTAGACCACGTACCATTTGCACCATTCCAGTAATTACCGTAAACCAGTGTGCTAGCGGTCAGACTAAAGTCATCTACACCCCATGCTTGAGCACCCGATCCGCCTTGATAGACCCACTCCATATAATAAGTGGAGCCATTCGTGAGTGACAAACCCGTTATCGATAAAGACTTAGCTACCTTTATTTCATTGTTTGCAAAATAACTTGTGGTGGTATCGGTATCGCGCGTAATCGCATTATTTCCTGATGCTTGAGCTGTAAAAGTTGTAGCAGAGGTTCCCGTAAAAAATGTAAATCCACCAGCCGTTGTAGAAGTTCCGTTACGGAACTTTTCATAATTCCAAGATAAATCAAGTTTGCTAATTGTTGATCCAGTATTGTTCGTAAAAGCAAAATAAATTGCTGGATTACCACTGAGTGTACCTGAACCTAAAAAACCCAAAGTTTGGTCAGCAGTACTATCTTTAAAAATATAAGCCGAACCCGTGGTGGGAGTGGTTGTTGCTGATGCTAAACTCGTAGCACTCGCCGTTCCTGAAGCGAAAGCCGTTCCACTATAATTATCTTTAGTGGTATTCATTACCCATCCACTAGGTAAAGCAGTTGTCGTTGCTGTGTCGAAATTCTGAGTATAAGTTGTAGTAGTTAAACTTACAGCTGCAGCATCTGTAGTTTGAACCTGGTGAACAACACCTGTGACAAATAATGAAAGGGTGGCCGCGTTTCGTAACAGAGTTTTTAAACTGCGATGGCTTTTCCCCGCGGACATACCCTGTCCAGCTCCTCCGACGTGGGGATCGAAACGCTTCATCTATAGATTTAGTTATGGGGCAAACTGCCTAATAGGAAACAAATAGATTGGGTCTAAATTGACGATTGTGTGTCAGAATTGTGTCAATTATGTCTTAATTTGTTTATATCCTTAATAATCAATAGTTTATGTAATTTAAGCCACGGTTTTAAATGCAATTAGGAATTAGTACATCCAGCGTTTATTAGGATGGGAGAATTAAAATAAGGAGGTTAGGGTAAATCCGTATGTCACCCCGCCTGATTACCTCACTGAGCTTAATTCTTCTTGGCTCATTCATTAACCTCTCCGCCATCGAAGAAACCAAGGCGTCCACCAACGTCAGCGTCATCGCATTCAACGTCGAAAATCTTTTCGATCTCGATGACCAGTCTCTCTATACAGACTTTCCCGTCACGAGCGCCACCGAGCATCACTGGACTCCCGAAAAACTCGCCGGCAAATTACATCGCCTCGCCGAAGTGCTGCGTACCGCCGAAGACGGTAAGGGTCCGAGCATTCTCATCCTTGATGAACTCGAAGCCGATCACACGCCTCAGTCTACCATGAGCGTGAGCGATTTCCTCGCCGCCCAAAAAGATAAAAACTATAAAGATATTTTGAAGAATGACCTCTCCGATGAATTACGCGGAATGCCCATCGAGAATTGGTTAATCAAAGCCCTCGAAGATGAAGGTCTTAAAGGCTATCAAATCGTTTTAGGTGATATCCTGGATCTCAGCAAAGAGGCTATTCACTGTGCTATTCTAACGCGTTTACCGATTAAGAGCACCAAACAACTTCACGTCCAAGGTGCACGTACGATTGTCGAAGCTGAAGTCGAATTGGCCGGCGAAAGCGTTTATGTTTACGCAAATCACTGGAAGAGTGGCGCGGGTGATGCAGGTTTAGAAAAAATCCGTATGCAAAATGCCAGTGTTCTTCGCAAACGTCTCGATGAGATTTTCAAAACTAATCCCGACGCTAATGTGATTATCGCTGGAGATTTAAATACTCACTACAATCAACTCCAACGTTATCCCAAAATGGGACGTACAGCCGTTCAAGATGTACTGGGCTCACAGGGTAATATCGAAAAATTCACCTCCGCGAATAACAACGGCGCGGTGCTTTATAATTTGTGGTACGATGTCGAACCCAGCCAAAGACGCTCCGATACCTATCAAGGCGAATGGGGCACACTCATGCAGATTATCATCTCAAAAGGCCTCGCGAATGGGTCGGGCGTTGATTACGTCGGCGGCAGTTTTGGTGCGGTCGTCATTGATGGATTAAACGCAAAATCACAGGCTCGTCTGCCTAACCCTGTTACCCTTTACGGACCTGGTGCCGGCATCAGCGACCACTTCCCAGTCATGGCGAATTTCACCGTGATTAATAAAGATGAAAAAGCAGGCGTTCCATTAAAGCGTGCGGAGATTACTCCGAGCGAAGCATTACTCGAAGTCGCTGGTCCGCTTGATCGCTCCAAACTTCCTCGCGCAAGCTCACTCGAAAAAATGTCACCTGAAGAATTATCCAACTCCTTCAACGACTTATTCGTCATCGACGGCACCTTCCTCGGTGGTAGCAAGAAAACCTCAGCCGTAAAAGTCGGTGAGAAAACTTACAACCTCTACCTCTCACCTAAGGTAGCATCGTCGATTAAATCGGTCGCTAAAGGTACCGCGATACAGTGGGTGGGCATTCTGCACTTCCACAATAACGAGTTAGAGTTCGAAATTAATAATACGAACTTCCTCCTCCCTCGCTAAGACCTCAATCACTTAGCCAAAAAGAAACCCGCCAAATGGCGGGTTTTTCTTTGCGTGAGCTGAAGAGATTTTACTTCTTCGCTTTAGCTTTTTTGTCTGATTTCTCAGACTTGTCGCTGCGAGATTGCTTACGAGGCTTTTTATCGCGCTCAGGACGATCGGATTCTTCGGCTACTTCCTTAATCTCTTCGATGGGATTTTCCGAGATCACTTCAAACTCCTGTTCGACAGTGACGTCGGCATGGAGGCGAATGGTCGATACGTGTTTACCAAGTAATTTTACCGGACCTTGGCCGAGGTGGATGCGCTTGCGCTCCAACTCGATACCATGTTCGGCGAGCTTAGCAGCGATTTCAGCAGTGCTGATCGCGCCAAACATCTTACCTCCTTCACCGGTCTTCACGGCAAAGGTTAATTTCACCGCAGCTAACTTAGCAGCCAAGGTATTGGCTACTTCGAGGTCGCGGGCCTCGCGTACGGTGCGAGCTTGTTTCAAAGACTCGATGTACTTAGTGTTAGCGCGATTAACGGGGAGAGCGATTCCTTGTAAGAACAAGAAATTGCGTGCGTAGCCTGCGCGGACGCGGACTTGCTCGCCTTCGGCGCCAAGGCCGTCGACGGGCTTAATGAGTAAAACTTCGGTGTATGCCATAGTTGTGGTCGGGTTTAATTGTGATTATAAAAAATTAGAATGGTACGTCGTCGCCACCATCAGGTGCGGACGGTGCTGGGTTATCATTACCACCACGGGAGCGAGGTGCAGATCCGCCTTCTTCGCCACCTTGAGGTTTGCCGCCTAAGAAAGTAAAGTTTTCTAAAACCACGCCGAGGCGCGAACGCTTCTCGCCGGATTTTTTATCTTCCCATTGATCAAGCTTGAGACGGCCTTCGACTAAGATGCCAGAGCCTTTGCCACAATATTTGGCAATCACTTCAGCTTGTTTACCGTAGCTTTCGATATCTACGTAAGTCACTTCTTCGCGCTTCTCACCTTCTTTGGTGGTGTAGGCACGATTCACAGCGAGAGAGAACTTCGTCAACGCTTGGCCTGAAGGCAAAGCTTTGGCTTCAGGGTCGCGGGTCATATTGCCAGCGAGAATAACGCGATTGTAGGACGAAGCCATGGTGAGAGTTTAGTTAAAAATTATTTTACGGACTGAACCAAGATGCGGTCCACCGTGCGATCGAGACGAAGTTTTTCGGCGAAAGCAGCAGGAGCAGTCACAGGACCTTCAAATTTGATTTGCACGTAGAGGCCGCTGAGGAACTTGCGGTCGACGGCGCGGCTGAATTCACGTTGGCCGAGGTTTTCAACTTCGGACACCTTGCAGTCGATGGACTTGAGGATTTCTTTTAAACGATCAATCGCGACATCAGGAGCCTCGGCGGAACCGCGGAGGTCGAGAATAAGGCTGACGGTGTAGTGGCGTCGGCGTGTGGTGGCTGTAGTCATAGTGAATGGTTTTTTCGGTTGGTAAAGTTTTGGGCGGCGGGAAGGCCTTGGGAGATTAAAATTTCGAGTCCGTGAATGAAGTCAGGTAAGCTTGTGCGAATGCGAGCTAAGTCATCGTCGGGTATTTTGCCGAGTACATGGTCCGCTAAATCTTGAGCGGGGTGTTTCTTGGGGCCGATTCCCACGCGGGCACGAATGAATTCGTTGCCGAGGTGTTGTATACAACTCGCGACGCCGTTGTGACCGGCATCGGAACCTCCTTGGGTCAGTCGCATCAATCCTGGCTCAAACGCAATGTCGTCATAACAGACAACCATGTCGCTCGCAGGGATTTGATGGAAGTGGAGGAACTTAGTTAAAGGTGGTCCGCTTTCGTTCATGAACGATTGGGGCTTTACTAAAAAGACGTTTGCATTTCCGAAAGTTACTTTCGCAACTTGAACGGAAAAACGTTTTTCTTCCTTCCAGATCGCACCGACTTTTTGCGCCAGTGCGTCCAAGAGAATCCATCCCGCATTATGTCGGGTGGAGATGTATTCAGGGCCTGGATTGCCGAGGGCGGCGATAACCGAGAATGACATTTGACTTCAAAGAACAGATACCAGGAACGCCTGGCGCGGAAAATTATTTCTTGGCAGCAGGAGCGGCAGGAGCAGCAGCACCAGCGGCAGGAGCGGCGGCGGCAGGAGCAGCACCAGCGGCAGGAGCAGCGGCACCGTCTGCAGTGGTAGCAGTCGTAACAGCGGCTGGCTCGGGGGCTGCTTCTTCGGCAGCCATTTCGGAGCAAACTACAACTACGCGACCGCGATCGCCAGGGAAAGTAATACCAGCAGGTGCTTTAATGTCACCCACGTGAATCGATTCATTCACTTTCAGAGCAGTGACATCGACTTCGATAAATTCAGGTAAGTCTTTAGGTAAGCAGCGTACGTTGATGGTCTGCGAAACAATCGCGAGCGTACCACCATCAGTCTTCACACCATAAGCTTCACCCACGGTACGAATCGGAATCGCCGCGGTCATCGGTGCATTAGGATCGATTTGTTGAATATCGATGTGGAGGAATTTTTGAGTGATCGGGTGACGTTGAAACTCTTTGATGATCGAGAGCATCTTGCTACCGTTGAATTCGAGCTCAATGAGCGCAGCGGCGGTGCCCTTCTTGCGCATGAGGTCGCGGAAATTTTCTTGGTTCACAGCCACACTGTGCGTGCCGGCTGGGCCATAAATGATGGCGGGGATAGAGCCATCGATACGCAGGCGGCGGGAATGACCACGGCCGTGGTTCTGACGACTAGTGACGGAGAGACTGAGCTGCTTCATAATTGTGTGTAAATCTTTGGATTGGATTCTCGTAAGTCGCGGGCCCGCGTAGTGCGGCCGTGCCTTGACGAGAGGAAGGAAGGTTCAACTTGGTAACCCGCCAGCGAGTTGCAAGCGGTAAATTTACCTAAAGATTACCCCCTAAAATAGAGCTTTTTTCTGGGTTTTAGCGATAAGTCGCCAACCAGGCTGCGATATCGGCCACTTCCTGGGCAGTTAAACCCAATTGTTCAGCCGACATCATCAATGATCGGTTCATCTTATTAATCTCTAAACCATCTGGCTTACCTTCTTTGTTAACTCGTTGGCTGATAAAGCTTTTGGGAATAAGTTGGCTCACGCCGCCCACAGACAGAACAGAGAGCGGATCGCCCTCCCCTTGCATGATTCCATCCACTTGGACCCCATTTTTTAATTTTATGCTAAATCCATCGTACCCGTGAGCAATATCGGCCGAGGGATTAACAATGGAACGTACCACGGCTTGGACGCCTTGGCGAGTGCCCCATCCGCGAAGTTCAGGTCCGAGCGCAATACCGGCACCATTGATTTGGTGACACATGGTACAACGCAGAACGAGCTGACCACCTTTTTCAGGATCACCTTTTTTATTTAAAACATCCTGCTCAGTATAAGTAGGGCGCGGCGGCTCCATCGACACGACAGGGTTTACGACAATTTTTTCAGGATCGTAAACGCCAGATTTTTTCAACTCGGTGCGTAAATCATAAGCCGACCATAATCCAGAGATGCGCATGAGCACCCAACGCGTCGCTTCATTTTTTAATTCAGCCTCCGTCGAACAGAGTTGAATCATCGCAAGACCTGCTTCTTTAGATTCAATAAACGAAAGTGTTTCGAGCGCTAAGAGTTTTTGTTCTTTCGTCAGTTCGGTCGAGCGAACGCGACTGACACAATCTTGAACCGCTGAAGCCGGATGTAAAACCCA
>JBAXUJ010000150.1:0-3114 GCA_037129735.1 Opitutia bacterium
TCGGACAATTTACTTTTATTAATTTGTCCAGTCGCTGCCGCCATCCCAATCGCAATCGGCAAATCATACATCGAACCTTCTTTACGTAAGTCACCCGGCGCTAAATTAATCGTGGTTTTGGTTTCATATCCACGAAGGCCCGTGTTTTGTAACGCTGAGAGAACACGGTCTTCTGATTCCTTCACGCCTTTGTCAGGTAGCCCCACAATCTCTAATCTCAAATCACCGACCTCACCGGTATTCACTTCCACCTCAACGGGCACAGCTTCAACACCGACCAGTGCAGCTGAATGAAGGGAGGCAAACATGCTCCCACGAACCAAAACCGCCACCGCGCGACAAGTGATGATTAATAGGGTATTTATTGAGTAAAACCTACCAGCTAAAGACTACTTCTTAATCGATTTGAGCAGGGCAGGGATATCAACCGACTCACGGATCATTTTCTCAATAATAGGAATCTTATCCGAGTCCTGACGCATGGTTTTCACGGTCATATTATTAATACGTGCCGTCACCGCAAAAGATTCTGATTCAACAGCGGCCAACGGAATGCCTGCGTCGGTTAACTTTTTCATCAGGGCATCGTTCGGCAATAAACCATTCGATAAAATAATTCCTGATAAAGATTTAGCACCACCACCCTCAATGAAAGCTTCGAGAAGATCTTCGCGATCTCCTGGTACAATGACGAGGGTTCCATTGACGCGTAAGTATTCGGCGGCACGTCGGGCCGACATCGCCCCGATCACCACGCGACGTACGCGACGTAATCCGGCAGGTTGATGTATCCATCGTGCTTTGGTTTCTTCAGCCACCTGATCGAGATTCGGATACACTAAAGTTTCTTGGAGTGGGACGACTCCGATTAAAGGCACCCCTAATTTTTTCAATCCGCGGCTGGCAAAGTCGCGGATGAAATCAATTTTATCAGGTAATACTTTATTTAAAATAACACCCACTACTTCGACGCCCGATTGATCAAAAAGTGCCTTATTTAAAGCGATTTCATCGATAGGTTTACCGATGCCACCTGCGGCTACAATCAGAGCTTTTGAGCCTAAAACCTTGGCGTTATCGGCATTAGATGCGCCGAATACTGAACCGACACCTGCGTGTCCGGAACCTTCCACCACAATAATATCCTTACCATAGGCTGCACGGTCAAACGCACGACAGATTCGATCTTTTAACTGAGGTCCAATCTCATTCGGATTTTCTAAATAGTTTTTAGTAAACTCTGGTCCAATCGCCACGGGTGACATCGCTGCAATCGGAATATCTAAAGAAAATAAACCATCGATGAGCAGAGTATCTTCGTCTACTTGATCTTCGCCTGATTGTACAATGCGCTGCGCGATAGGTTTAATGTATCCAACATTGAGTCCCATCGTTTGTAGTGCAGCAGTTAGGCCCAGGCAGGTTGTAGTCTTACCATCATTCATTCGCGTTGCCGCGACGAAGACACGACTCGTATCCTTATTCATCGGGCTACTCAGTAGACCGGGAATATTTTCAGCGAAGCGTTTGCGTGAAGCCATAGTGAGACTGATTTAGTCTTTTAGCTTCGGATAGAGGAATGACTTATCAACGGCTTGTGCTGCGACAATCACGGCGGTACCGAAAATATCATGCGCACTCGCACCACGAGAAATTTCTGCAGCCGGACGATCCAGACCCGTTAAGATCTGACCATACGCAGGAATATCGGCAATAAACTGAGCCATTTTTGAGGCGATGTTGCCTGAATTTAAATCTGGGAAGACGAGCACACTGGCTTTACCTGCTACGCTGCCCGTGACGCCTTTAGACTGTGCAGCAAAGGGATTAATCGCTGCGTCAGCTTGGAGTTCGCCATCGATGTCAGCCGTAATTCCTAAATCTTTCGCACGGATTTTCGCGAGCTTCGTCGCCGACTGAACTTTTTGTACAGAAGACAGGCGAGCATTCTCGGAGTGCGTTGAGTAGGCCAGCATTGCCACTTTCGGAAGGGTGTTGGTGAGGTGACCAGCTAAACCAGCCGTGGTGACGGCGATATCAGCGAGCTGTTCAGCGGTAGGTTCAGGAATCACTCCGCAATCCGCTAAGAATAAAACACCTTCGCAACCAAAGCGTGCTTCTTCGGATTCAAGAATGAGCATCGACGAAACGGTTTCTACGCCTTGCTGACGAGGCATGACTTGTAAAATCGCTCTTAAGCCGGAAGAGGCGTGTTGAGTAGCGCCAGAAATTAAAGCATCAGCACCCGCGGTTGCGACCATTAAGCAAGCGAAGTAGTTACGTAATTTAGCCAATTCTTCAGGGTTTCCTTGAAGTTGGGTGTTTCCGTATTTTTGAATAGACGAGAGTTTTTCGGCAAAACTTTTTAACTCATCACTGCGTTCAGGTTCAATGATACGGATACCATCTAAATTAATATTGAGACGTGCGGCAGCGATTTTAATTCTCTGACGATCACCGAGTAAAATAGGTACGCCAAGTTTCTTGGTCGCGAATTGGCGAGCCGCTTGAATGATACGAGGATCTTCTCCTTCGGCGAAAACAACGCGCTTTGGGTGATTTTGTAAACGGGCTGAAAGTTTAGAAATGAGTGACATATTAAATTAAATCATAATTAGACTATGAAATAGAAAAGTGCGAGGCAGAAGGAATGACCTTCTGGCTTTTAACTTAGGCTTTTACAGGCCGGTTTTAGCGGAATACGACCGTCTTGGTGCCAGCGATAAGAACCCGGTCTTCCACCACGGCACGAAGGCCACGGGCGAGCACGACTTTTTCAATATCCTTACCTAAATGGGCCATATCCTCGGGGCTTTCCGAGTGATCCACGCGTATGACATCCTGTTCCACAATGGGACCTTCATCCAACTCAGGAGTCACAAAGTGACAGGTCGCACCAATCAGCTTAACACCTTTGCTGTGCGCTTGGTGATAAGGTTTCGCACCCGCAAAAGAGGGTAGGAACGAGTGGTGAATGTTTAAAATTTTTCCAGCGAAGGCCCGACACAGGGAATCGTCCAAGACCTGCATGTAACGGGCGAGCACGATTAAGTCTGCGTTTTCTTTACGGAAAATTTCTTCCATTTTTCGGTACGCCGCATTTTTGGTTTCAGG
>JBAXUJ010000151.1:0-3109 GCA_037129735.1 Opitutia bacterium
TACCTTTGATCAAAAAAGTGAATCGGTGACTTTTCATCAACTCTCGGCACCGGTAACTACACCTACAAAAAAAGCTCCGATTATTTATATTCCGAGAGCTAATATTCCTGTTAGCCTACGTCGCCCCCCCTCGTGATTGCTGATGAAAGTCGTGTTATCAAAGTTGACGACTCACAACGCTGGATTGCCTCATTAGATCGCGCGGTCAGCGAAATCATTGGTCGTAATCTCACCAAGCAAACCGGCTTACCGTTCGAACTGCAAACACCGAACGAAAACTATTTAGTCTTATTGAACGATGTGGAAGCGATGTTCCTCACCGCACAATCCACCGTCCTTCAACTCCATTACCGCATCGAAGATGCCCAAGGGAAATCTTTGAGTCAGGGTGAAGGACAATGGAAAGCGAAACGTTCTGAAAATCCTATCGAGTACGTGAATGCTCAGTCGGAAAATTTTGCTAATGCCGCCGCGCAAATTGCTAAAGACATCAAACCACTGATTGAAAATAAAAATCCATGACCGATTCTTCCACCCCAAGACCTAATGGATTTAGTGAAGCGACAGGTGAAATCTGCTACGATTTACCCTCTGCCTACATTCCGCATCCAGCTACTGGCCTGCTTCACCTGCCACGCTTCATCGGTAAAATACGCAAACACCTCAAAGGTGAATTGCCCAAGTCGTATCAAAGAAATTTCTGTAAAGGCTTCGATCGCTTTTTGTGTCTGCACTTGGCGGTTGATCCCGAGCAAGTCATCGAATGCGTTAAAAATGCTACCGATGAAAATGATCTCAACGTACGTTTACTGAATCTTTTCCCTAAAGACCTTCGCGTTCATGTCTGGAATCGCGAATTAGTTCAAAAAGGGATGAGTGAAATGGGTCGAGAAGCCCTAAATGACGCGAAACGCAAAATGAATTCACTTCACCGCACGGATGTTCTTTCCTTTGCCGACATGATTGATTTTGATGAAGGCCGAATCCTGTGAGCACCGACACCTCCAATCCTAATCGAGTTATTCTGCGAGGTCTCCCCGCTGTTTTAGCCTGCATCGAACTTCATCCTAAGTCTTTGCGTGAAATTCACGCTTCGCCGAAATGTGTACCGAGTCTCTCGAGTCACATCATTCCCCTCGAAGCTCTCGGCGTAAAATTACATACGAGTTCCGCCTCTGATATGTCTTATATCGCCGGAACCGATTGTGATGATGTTTGTGCCATCACCATGCGACCTGAGCCTGGCCACGTCCGTGTCTCAGATTTCGCCGAATGGCGCGAAGCTCACGAAACGGTAGTGATCGCCGATCACATTTCTCGTCCCGCCGATTTAGCAGCCATCGCACGTTCCATGGCCGCATTCGGACTCAAAAGACTTCTGCTTTCATCTGGTACTGAAAATCTGGCGTTTAATTCTGACACCTGGACCCTCGCCCAAGGCGCCATGGAGCATGTACGTGTTATGCGTGCAGCCGCCCTCGGTGGATTACTCAAACTCGTTAAAGAGAAATGCTGTGTAGTTGCGTTGACCGGTAAAATCGGTCGCAAAATTGACCTAGGAACCCCCGTTCGCGTCCCTGGCCGTCACATTGCCCTTTTGATCTCTGGAAACGAGCTAGACCCCGATTTACAGCCTCGGATTGAGCATACCTATCGCTTCCCTGGGCTAGTAAATAACTTGCCCTTAAGCCTAGCTGAGGCGGCTCCCATCGCAATTGCGTGGATTGCCTCCACACCCCAACCCCGTGAGGATGGATTTTTGGCACGTAAAAGGGCTCGTCACACCAAGTCACCTGAGATTAAACCTCCCAGCGAATAATTTAAGATGTCTAACCAACAACCTAACCCCGAAGAGAGCGTCGTCTCACTTCAAAACATCAGCCGCAGTTTTCTGACCGCTCTGCAACGTCAACACGACATGTTGGCTTTTACCTTGGCAGGAGTTCGTACTTCCGACGCTAAGATTTACGATTACTACTCCAACGTTTCGCGCATCATGCCTTCACCCGCAGCGCACCTCACCCACGACCAGATGGTCGCTTACTCTCGTGGACTTCTCTTGCGCACGAGCATCAATGATCTCTTAGCACTTTCCGCTGAAGTCATGAATCAAGTTCATCTTCTTTGTCTCTTAATCAAAACGCGCGGTCGTAATACTCAAAGTAATCCAGAAGCAGATAAAATTATCGGACAAAAACAAGAGGCTTTTGTAAGAATGAATCTGCAAGAAAAGTTTAATGAGTTTGAACAGACTTATAATATCATCAGTGAGCTCGAAGACGCTATTTTCAGTATCGCAGCTGCCTTGCGTGTTTTAGCCCGTACCGGAATGGTAACCAACGATGATATTTCACCCGATGGTTCACTCACCCTTGAATTTAAAGCAATGAAGGATATCGACGGACCCGACTCAACCGAAGCCGGAGCCAAAAAAACCAAGATGGTTGATACACAGCGCACTTTCCGTCCTGGCGAAATGCTCGATTTAACCGATGAAGAATTACTCGGTCTGAATATCACGATTGCCAAGTTTTTCCATAGTTTGTTCCGATCAGTCGATGAATATGGACGCGAGCAGCTCGAAGGTAATAAGTAGAAAGTATGCACGAGAATTCTAACCCATCCATGACACGAATTCCGTGGCTCTGGGTTTTGGGTGGTTTTCTTTTTCAAACGATTCCGGCGGCACTGCGCGATGAAGCTTTACCCGTCGTACTCAAAAATCATGAAGTGAATGATGCAACCATCACTCAAGTAGTCGCTTTTCTAGGATTAATCGTGGCTCTCAAAATATTTTGGGCACCCTTCCTCAGTCTCCTCGGAAAACCACGCACACTCATTATATCCTGCCAGGCAGGGATGGTTGTCTGTATTTTACTGCTCAATCATTTCATTGGATTGGGACAAGCAACCACGATCGCCCTTGTCTTATGTATCCTAACCTTGTTATCCGGCGGACATGATTACCTTCTCGATGGTTATTACGTTCATTCGTTGAATGACAATCAACGAGCGAAATACTCTGGGCTACTTAATTTCGCTTCAAAACTTGGCCAAGTTTTAGCCGGTCCAGGATTAATCTACCTCGCGTGGTTTTTTCATACATATT
>JBAXUJ010000152.1:0-3089 GCA_037129735.1 Opitutia bacterium
GCTCTGACGAAAAAGAATTTCAAAAAGCCTGATCTCAAAAAGTGGTACACCACAATCAACGGTTGGAAAAAGGAACATCCCTTCCCTTTCAGCTACGACCGCAAAGGATCAAAGCATATCTTACCTCAAGAAGCCGTTGAAATGCTCTACCATGAGTCCAAAGGTGAAGCGATTATCTCAACCGGCGTGGGCCAACACCAAATGTGGGCCCCTCAGTACTACCAATTCAACAAACCACGCACTTTCATTAGCTCTTTAGGTGCTGGAACCATGGGCTTCGGCCTGCCAGCTGCAATCGGCGCTAAAGTAGCCTGCCCCAAAAAGCAGGTTATCGATATCGACGGGGACGGCTCGTTCCTCATGAATATCCAAGAGTTGGCGTGTATGAAAATTGAAAAGATTAACGCCAAAGTTCTCCTCCTGAACAATCAACACTTAGGCATGGTGGTTCAGTGGGAAGATCGATTCTACGCCGGCGTTCGCGGTCACACCATCTTAGGTGACGCTTCTAATATCGGTAGCCCCGACAATCCAGGCGGACTCTATCCTGACTTCGTCAAGATTGCCAACGGCTTCGGTATTAAAGCACGTCAAGTCATGAAGCGCGAAGACCTTCGTGACGCTATCCGTGAAATGCTTGATCATGATGGTCCTTACTTACTCGACGTTGTTGTTCCTTACACCGAACACGTGTTGCCGTTCATTCCTCAGAAGAAATCGGCGATGGAAATTCTGACGAAGTAAAAATACTTCTATTAAGAATAAAAAAGGTGCGGACTCCGCACCTTTTTTTGTTGGCGAATTATGAAGCGTGTTCAGCTAACCAACGTTCGGCTTCAATCGCCGCGCGACAACCCATTCCCGCTGCGGTGATGGCCTGACGATAAACGTGATCGGCACAATCACCCGCCACGAAAACACCAGGGACTTGTGTGCCTACGGTATTCGCTTCAGCTACGAAATAGCCATTTTCATCGACCTTGAGTGACGGAGTAAAGGGTTGAGAATTTGGCACGTGACCAATCGCAATAAAGACGCATTTGCAGGCGATTTCTCGTATTTTCCCATCGGTCTCTTTTACTTTAATACTGTGAACTTTCCCATCCGCTCCGCCTAAAATTTCGAGAGGCGAACAATTGAGGGCGAGTTCAATTTTTTCATGGGACTTCACGCGCTGGACCATGATTTCAGAGGCACGGAATTTATCACGACGGTGAATTAAAATTACTTTGGAAGCAAAACGGGTTAAGAATAAAGCTTCTTCACAAGCAGAGTCACCACCACCCACGACGACGACTGGAACGTTGCGATAAAACGCACCATCACAAGTAGCACAGGTGGTCACTCCGTTACCGCCGTAGTATTCCTTTTCACCAGGAATACCCATGAGGCGAGGCGAGGCTCCCGTAGCGATAATGACCGCCTTGGCTTCGTAGGTAGCTTCTCCGCCAACGAGTTTTTTAGTGGTTCCAGAAAAATCTACTTTCTCAATTCGATCCCAAGCAAAACGAGCACCGAAGCGTTCCGCCTGAGCTTTCATATTAGTAATCAATTCGTTACCGTCGACGCCATGAACGAAACCTGGAAAATTTTCGACCTCAGAAGTCGTTGTTAACTGACCACCCGGCTGACCGCCCTCGAGGACCAGTGGACTTAAGCCAGCACGCGCAGCATAAATCGCAGCGGTTAAACCCGCACAACCAGTTCCGAGGATTAATACATTTTCAGCCATAAACAGTTTTGAATTTTGAGTGGATTGCCATAACGGCAAGACAGAAAATCACTCTCAAAGTGAACGGTCATACGTTCAACGAGGTGAGTTTATTTTTTGGAAGACTCCGCCCACTGCCTTGGTGTCTTCGCAACCCAGCCCTCTTTGCTAAGAAAGTCAGCAATTTTAACAAAATCGTTGTAGGATTGATCATCCCACTGACCGACATGACCCTGTAAAACCAGAGGACTCACCGGCGTCTTAGTTTTATAGGCTTCCATGAATTTATCGTAGCTCACCTTGCCCGTGGCGACCTCCATATTGATCGAACGTCCCAAAATAAGGCGCTTCTTATCCTTGGGCCCAAAAAACCAGTTTGTTAAATTCGGACAAACTTCCATGGCTTTAGACGTATTTTCGTCATTCTGATTATACGGCGCCCCAAAAGTATTAAAGGTCAGTTGGGTGTTTTTATTAAAAATATCACAAGCGTCCTTAAAATGCTTTTTCTGAGTTTCTAAATCAGAGCCATTAAATTCGGAGCCATCAGTACCATCGGGGTTTTTAATTTTCTTATGATCCCAACCGTGCAACCAAAATTCGATACACCCTCCATTCTCGATCGCGTTCTTTTTTATCCAAGCAACATCGTCTGCATTGGGATTTGCTAAAGAATCACAGATCACGCCCATCGAAATCACCGTTTTATTTTTCACAGCCCAATCGCTAACCTTTTTAAATCCCGGAAGAAGTCGGGCTTTTTCCCCAGCACGGACGTCATCAAATTTCCAAATGACCACTTTCGGACTTTCGGCAGCCATTAATTCTGCACCCCAGACGAGGTTGAGAATGACTAAGGACTTAATTATATGCTTAAGCATCGGGAGATACCTACCCTAAGCCTGAGTAGCCTTGCATGACAAGTGGGACCGTAAAGGGTCAAAAGGGCCAATAAATCGAACTTTTTAGCCAAAATCACCCGTCCATGGCCTTATTTACTCCCATTTATTATTGGAACCCTGGGGGCTTTGGCTCGCCTTTTCTATCGAGGGTTTGCTAACTTTCGCCTCCGGTCCCCCATGTTCCAAAGCATCCTCAAACTCTTTGTTGGTAGCCATAATCGGAGTTTTCTCCGCAAGTGCGCCCCCATCGTTAAGCGCATCAATGCACTGGAGTTAGAATACCAAAAACTTTCCGACGAACAAGTCCGCGCCAAGACCGCAGAATTTAAAGCACGTTTAGCCAAGGGTGAAAAATTAGACGCGCTTTTACCCGAAGCTTTTGCCGTAGTTAAAAATGCCGCCCGTCGACTCTGCGGAACTAAAGCGATGGTCTGTGAACATGAGTTAACCTGGGAAATGGTTCACTTCGATGTTCA
>JBAXUJ010000153.1:0-3052 GCA_037129735.1 Opitutia bacterium
GCGATGAAGGATTGAAGTCGGGCTAAGGTCAAATCGCGACCGAGAGCATGTAATACGCCGATTAAATGGGCTCCGCCGCCTTGGCCTGACACCGCAAAGCGCACAGGCGCAAAGAAGTCTGTGGGCTTACGATTATGCTCAGTCCCAGCGGCATTAAAGGCAGCTTCGATTGCGGCCGCATTCCATTCGATGGATTGGAGATGAGTTAAAATCTCGCGTACACGTGCAACAGGGTCGCCACCTTTCTTAGTGAGGTTTGCGAAAGCAGCTTCATCTTTTTTGAAATCGTTATTAAAGAAGAATCCAACGAACTCAGGAAGGTGTTCGAGAGAATTTACTTTTTCCTGAATGATGGAAAGAACTTCGGCGAGTCGAGCATCCGAAACTTTATCGTTCACGACTTGTGCGTTTTGCAAAATAGGTTTTGCGATGGCCAAAAATTCAGAAGCGGGGAGGGCACGTAAAGTTTGTGCATTGATGTGCGACATTTTCTTTTCATCAAAGCGTGCGTTCGACTGGTGGATTGCTTTGAGTTCGAATTGTTTAATAATTTCGTCAATCGGCAGAACTTCTTTTCCGTCGGCGGGTGTCCAGCCGAGTAAGCAAAGATAATTACGAACCGCTGAAGGAAGGTAGTTACGATTTTGATATTCTTCGATGAGTGCACCACGATCGCGCTTGGACATTTTACCAGGTCCATCGGTCTTTAAAATCAAAGGAATATGGGCGTATTCAGGGGGTTTTACACCGAAGGCCTTAAAGATTTCGAGGTGTTTGGAAGTATTGGAAAGATGGTCTTCGCCACGAATCACGTGGGTGATTTTCATTTCGATATCGTCGACGACATTAACGAAGTGGAAGACTGGTTCGCCATTGGAGCGGAAGAGAACGAAGTCGCGATCCTCGGCGCGTTCAACGCGACCACGCACTAAATCGTCGAGCACCATCGGTGCAGCATCCACTTTCTCGATTTCCTTCTTTAAGTGGTCGTCGAATACCGTGGAGCGTTTGCCTTCGAGACGTAACCACCAAGCTCCATCTTTCTCGTAGGCTTTGCCAAGTTTTACTAGCTCCTGCAGTTTCGCTTTATAGAGTTCCGTACGTTGAGATTGAAAGTAGGGGCCATAGTTGCCGCCGACATCGGGACCTTCATCCCAATCCATGCCTAACCACTTGAGTGAATCTAAAATCACTTTGAGGTACGCTTCGGAGTTACGTTCTTTATCGGTATCTTCGATGCGTAGAATAAATTTTCCACCCGTGTGACGAGCGTAGAGCCAGTTGAATAAAGCCGTACGAGCGCTTCCGATGTGGAAGAAGCCAGTGGGACTGGGAGCAAAGCGTACGCGGACAGAGGACATGGTGTGACTCGACTAAAAACTTATTGAGCCTGAGGCTCAGGCGCGGAGGTGAGGTCTTTCATCAATCCCATGCCCATAAAATAAGCATTTCGTGAGGTAAAACGCTCTGCCAATTGCTTTACTTCCTCGGACGACGCGTCGATTTGTGGGCGATCCGATTTAATAATATGGATGTAAACCGTGTCACCGGTGGTGGTTTGAATTCCGGATACGATTTTGCCCGCGCCGGCCACTTCGAGTGACTGAGCGGTGTTTTCGCTTACGCCAGTAAGGTTTGCAGGAAGATTGGCGGTAGTGAAGGGTTCAGGGTTGCTGAGTTTAAGTCCTAAAGCTGAAGCACTGTCGGCGAAATTTTTATTTTCAGCCGCCGCGGTTTTCATCGCTTTGCTGATTTTGAATACTTCATCGCGCATGAGGCGGAGACGCTCATCGCGTTTCCAGTTAGCGGTGGCCGCTTCTTTGACTTCGTTGAAATCAGGAGTGCGTGACTCGATACGCTTTTTGAGAATCACAAAGACAGCAGCACTGTCGGAGCGATACATATCGGTGCGCCATTCTTTCTCTGATAATTCACCAGCAGCCTTAAGGGCTTCGACCGGCACGTTAGCAAGTTCAGGTGGATTAGCGCTGTCGAAAGCTGGTAAAGTTTCGAGGGTGGCATTTTGTTTTTTAAGCCACGCAGTGAACGCAGGCTCATCAGACTTATGAGAATCTACCGGGAATTGATCCGCGAGTTCTTCACCGATTTTTCCGGCGAGATTACGGATGGCGCGATTAGTGCGAATAATTTTCTCGATTTCAGAGCGATGGGCGAGGGCCTGTTCACGCACTTTTCCTGGCTCAAACTTAAGTTTTTCAGCGACATTAAAGCCTTCCATGACGATATCGTCATCGCTGACTGATTCGCTGTCGGGCGTAAGATTTTTAAATGAAACCAAGGACACTTCAACTTTGGCAGGTAAGCGGTAGCTCTCTTTGTTAGTTTCGAAGCTCAATTTTACTTTGGCTTCGTCGACCGTGACAGTGGGATTAAACTTTGTGTTATCGAAGGAAGCCACTTCAACAGTCCAGATCGTTTTTTCACGTTGGAGAACGCGTTGTAATTGAGAAGTGGTGACATGTCCTGGGCCTGAAAGAATTTGGACGGCTTTGTTTACGCGCCAAGCATTACGAATAAAAGTTTCAAAACGTGCCCGTGTTTCTTCTTCCGAGGCATTTAATTGTTTAGAAGCGACTTCGATAAATTTAACGAGTCCTTCGGTGGATTCTTTGCCGTCAACGGGCGAGGTAATCGCTGTGGCGATTTTACGAACTTCGTTATCGGAAGGTTGAGGAATGCCCAGGGTATCGGCGACGTGGATTTCGGCGACATATTGAGTGATGCTCTGACCTTCGACGCGCTGACCGCTGATGGTGGTGAATACAATCAAGTCGCGATAGCTGTTTTGAACCTTGGGGCTATTGAGGTCGACCCCGAGGTAAAGACGGGGGTTGGTGCCCACTTGACCAATTGAATTGCCCCCTGTCATGAAAACAAGTGATGCAACGCCACTTAAAATAAGTACGGCCTGAATTACTTTGTGATGCCTGTCGGTGATTGGTCGGAGCCAAGAAATCATGATTCCACCTTGGTTGCCGATTTGGCGCCTGTCAATCAGTCGAGAAGACCTTGGCTTACGCTTGCAGGGACT
>JBAXUJ010000154.1:0-3042 GCA_037129735.1 Opitutia bacterium
TTTAGGGCTAATGCTGGACAACGCCCCGCACAAGCATCCTATTAAACCTTTCCGCTCTCACCTGTGTCTTTAGATCATATAAGAAATTTCTGCATTATCGCTCACGTCGACCACGGTAAGACGACGCTGTCTGACCGCCTGCTCGAACATACGAAGACCATCGAGAAGCGACAAATGAAAGAGCAGTTGCTCGACGGCATGGATTTAGAACGTGAAAAGGGTATTACGATTAAATGTCACCCAGTGACGATGAATTTTACCGCACCCGATGGAAAAAAATATATTTTAAATTTAATCGATACGCCCGGACACGTTGACTTCGCTTACGAAGTCTCTCGCTCGCTCGCTGCTTGTGAAGGTGCATTACTTCTGATCGATGCCTCTCAAGGCGTCGAAGCTCAAACGGTTGCCAACGCAACTCTCGCGATGGGACAAGGTTTGGAAATCGTTCCGATTATTAATAAAGTCGATTTACCGAGCGCTCGCCCCGAAGAGGCCCGTCGTCAGGTCGAAGATATTTTAACCATCCCTGCGCAAGACGCTGTTCTTGCTTCAGGAAAATCGGGTATCGGTATCGATGACATTTTTGCGGCGATTATTAAACGCGTCCCTCCACCACGCTGGTCCGAATACCCACAACACCGCGCACTCGTTTTTGATTCGTTGTTCGACTCCTACAAAGGTGTTATCAGTTACGTTCGTGTATTCTCAGGAACTTTCAAAGCAGGACAAACCATTGAACTGATGTCCAATGGTGTTCGTTCGGTGATTAAGGAAGTCGGTGTCTTCTCCCCTAAGATGAAGCCACAAGATGAACTGGGTCCTGGTTCCGTAGGCTATATCGTCATCAATATTCGTGAAGTCGCTGATGCTAAAGTCGGCGATACCATTACACTCGCCAACGACCCCGCCAAAGAACCTGTTCCAGGATTCAAAGAAGTACGTCCGATGGTCTTCAGCGGTATTTATCCTTTAGACACGGCCGATTACGAAAAGCTAAAAACTTCATTAGCAAAATTAGCGATTAACGATGCCTCTCTTACTTACACAGCTGAGAGTTCAACCGCTTTAGGTTTTGGTTTCCGTTGTGGATTTCTCGGACTGCTCCACATGGAAATCGTTCAAGAACGTCTTCGTCGTGAATACGATTTAGATATTCTCTCCACGTATCCTTCTGTTGTTTATAAAGTTTTCACAACCGATGGCGTCGAGCACATCATGGACAATCCAGTTCTGATGCCCGATCCTTCGGCTATTGAACATATCGAAGAGCCCACTATCCGTGCTCATATCCACATTCCAGGTACCTCTATTGGCGACATGCTAGCGCTCGTCCAAGAGAAACGCGGTATCTGCGAAAAAACCGAAACCATCGACGGCGAGAGAGTAGTCTTAGTCTGCTTATTACCGCTCAATGAAATCTTGGTCGACTTTAACGATCGTCTTAAATCCATCACCCGCGGTTATGGTTCGATGGATTATGAATTAGGTGAGTATGTAACGTCCGACCTCGTTAAGATGGACATTCGCGTGAATGAAGAGCCGGTCGACGCTTTCTCCTCCATCGTCCACTCCAGCAAGGCTGAAGGTCGCGGTCGTGCGCTCTGCGAAAAGCTTAAAGAACTCCTCCCTCGTCAGTTGTTCAAAGTGGCTATTCAGGCCGCTGTCGGCTCGAAAGTCATTGCTCGCGAAACCATCGGTTCCGTCGGCAAAGACGTGACCGCTAAGTGTTACGGGGGTGATATTACTCGTAAGCGTAAATTGCTCGAAAAACAAAAAGAAGGTAAGAAACGTATGAAACAAATCGGTAAGGTGGATATTCCCCAAGAGGCCTTTATTAAGATTCTTAAGAACGAAGGGTAATTTCTATTCTTTTCACTTGAGGGTTTTAGGTCTAACTTTTTGTCATGTTACCTGTCTTCACCGAAAAACAAGCGCTTCGTAAAGAAGCTAAGGCTGTGTTGGAAGGTGCCGAAAAGGTCTTACTTTATCGTCAGGACATTTTACCAGCCGAGGTTGTTGAAAACATCAAGCGTCTCGAGGATCAGCTTAAAGCAACTTTCAAAGCGAAAGAATTTAATGCCGAGAAACTTGAACAAGATATTAATGCACTTCGAGAAGTATTGGTCGAACACGGTGGAAAGATTTTTCCGATAAGCATTCTAGGTGATTGGGTTGAAATGCTCGTCATGGCGGCCATCGTCGCTGGTGGTATTCGTAGTTTCTTTCTTCAGCCCTTTAAAATTCCGACGAATTCCATGTGGCCGACTTACAACGGTATGACCTCCGTGGTGCGCGCCCCGTCCGATCAAACTCCGACTACTCAACAGCAGATTTTAAGTAAGATCACCGACTGGTCTTCAACCTATGTCATCAAGGCCGAAGAGTCCGGCATTGTTAAAATACCGCTAGAGTTTTTAGGCTATGATGGTCCCGTCAGACGCTACCGCTTACGCCATCGTACCACCGGTGCTGACTACCAAGAAATTTATATTGGTAATCGCGCTCAGGCTATTTCCGTTCCCCAAGATTTTAATTTAGACGGTGTTTTTCTTCGCACTTTCTACCCGAATTACGCTACCATGCCGCTGCGTCGTCAGGATAACGAGCGCTGGGAAAAAGTAATCGAACAAGCTCAACTTAATAATTTAATCGAAGAAACGGCTAATGGTCCGATGTTGAAAACTTCGATGACCGTCCAAGCCGGAGAAAATGTATTAAACTTTGATATTCTTACAGGGGATATGCTTTTCGTGGATCGCGTATCCTACAACTTCGTGAATCCATCTCGCGGTGATACGTTTGTCTTTCGCACCAATCATATTCCCGGTCTAGCTGTTCAAGGTGTACCTTCCCAAAATTATTACGTCAAACGACTAGCCGGCACTCCGGGTGATAAACTTCGCGTGGATAACGACGGAAAATTATTCGTGAACGGCAGTGTAGTCACGAGCCCAGAGCCGATGGTGCTTAATTCTCAAAGAGCCACTTCACTCAATTATTACGGGTATTTAGCAGACATCGGAAATTTCGGTTACTCTA
>JBAXUJ010000155.1:0-3010 GCA_037129735.1 Opitutia bacterium
TTCTCACCAGCATTAAGCCCATTGGAGGTAAGCATTTTACGTGCAATCAGGCGGCTCTTGTATTGTTGGTTAATGGCAGCGATTTCAAAGGAATTGCTCGGTATTTGTGGACTTCCAGCGGGCAGTGCGACCCAACGTTTGGGTAGGCCGTGCCAAGTGAATTCTATGTACCAGCCTTCAGCAGTTTTAGGATCTCCTTGCACGAGTCCCGGGTAACGCGAAACAAAGTCTGGCGCTAAAGGCGTTCGAATAGTGACGGCGAGAGCGGCCGGTAAACTTTTAACAACCTCAAGCGTGTTTACGCTACCTTTTCCTAGAATGTAAGTGGGGTCAAAGCCAGTTAAGTTTTGTCCATTCCACAGCCCGTGCAGATTGGGATCACGCTTGAATCGACTCTTATACCAAGCGTTGAAAGAATCGGCTAAGCGCAATCCTACTTCGAAGTGTAAATGCGCACGTTCAACCGGGATGGGGCTACTGGGTAGTGAAGTGTGTCCCATGATGGCGATGGCCTTGCCGCGCGCGACGTTATCGCCGACGCGTAACGTTGAATCGATTTTTGCGAGGTGGGCGTAGAGGCTGTACAATCCGATTTCAGCATTGTCGTGAACGAGAATAATGTAACGGCCGTAGGGTCCGTTAGTGTCGTTGTTAACGTAGGCAACTTTGCCTGACATGGCTGCGAAAACGTAGTCAGCTGGCTCGCCATTAGCCTGCACTTGGTAGGGTCGAATATCGATACCCTCGTGAAAGCGCCGTCCCTCTTCGCGTACCATGCCGAAGCAGCCCGATTCGATTTTCCCCGTGGCCACAGGTTGAACGTAGTCTTCTAAACCCTTAATAATACTGGTGTCCATCGAGGTCGGCCATTGAACTTCAATCGCTGACGCTCCACCGACTAGGCCGAAAAATAAGAGGAGATTGCTCGCTAGATATCTCACTTTTTGTCTTCCAGCTGGCGAATAAGTAAAATGGACTGATTAAGTTCGCGACTGATTTCGAGGGCAGCTTCTTTGCTGTTTTTTCCTTTGCGTTCGACGAAGAAAAATAAATTTCCGTCAACCACACGATCTTCAATGGGCATGATGCCGACGGCTTCGTCGTTGATTACTAAAACTAAATGTTTTCCGCGAGCTTGGCGAGTGACGTCCATAATCATCGCGGCAGCGGTTCGATTTAATTGTACGAGTAGGGAAACGACACGTAAATCGGGCTCACCTGATTCTACGACTTCAGTATTAAGAAGATCTTCCGCGAGAGTTAACTCTTTAGCGAGAACGGGAACGGTGACTCCACTGACGGGTAGGGTGACACTCTTCCGCATGATACGGCTGGATGATTCTGGTGCCTCGACGTAAATGGAGGCGAAGTGCGAAGGAGATGTGGTCTGGCAGCCCGTCATAAAAATTAGGCTGAATAGAAATAAGAGTGTGTAGCGAATTTTCATGTGATTGCTTAACCCACCAATAATTCAAGCGAGCCACTTACTTGTAGTAGATGCTCGGGTTGTAAATCGAGTGCTGGCACCATCAAAATTTGTTTAGTCGATTGGTGCTGGTAAGGGATCAGTCCTTGTTCGGCAGGTCCGGTCGCTTTGATGATCCGTTTTCTTTCCAGTAACATAGCGAGAATGTGTTTTAAGACACCTTTATCGCCGCTTGGGTCAGCGGGGTCGTCGAAGAGTGAAAGGAAAAATTCTTCGCGGGACGCGAGGAGTTGGGCGCGGAGCGCTTGTTCTTCTTCGCCACGTTCTTTCACTTGGCGAGACCAGCGACCGAGCAATAAACCGTCGGGTTTAAATTCGGTGGCGTATTCTTTGAGAACATCGCGACGTTCGATGGCGCCGCCGAGAGGTTTGAACACGATGCAGACAACGGAGTCGCCAACGTGAAGTTCTTTACCTGAACTAGCACAGGTGTGTGAGAGTGATTTTACCTGCCATTCCATCTCATGAACATGAGCCAAGGTGGGCAGGTCGGGCAACCCGATTATGCGAGGTCGATACTTAATTGTGGAGCTGGTTCCACGGTACCTGCTTTGAAACCATGGGGGTCGGCCCAGGCCGTAAAGGCAATCATACCCGCATTATCTCCACAGTACTTTGGCTCGGCTATCAGAAGAGGGAGTTTTCGTTTTTCGAGCGATTGGGCGAGAAGGTTACGCAGAGCACGATTGTTGGCTACACCACCTGATAGTCCTACTGATTTGTAGGATTCGGAGTTAAGTGCGGATAGCATCTTCGCGTTGAGCTGACCAAGGATAGCGTCTTGGTAGCTTGCGCAGATGGATGGCAATTGCGATTTCACCTCTTCGTCGGACATTTTTTCGAGTTGATAGCGCAGGGCGGTTTTTAAACCCGAGAAACTAAATCGAAGATCGGATTTTTCCGGCAAGCCACGAGGAAAAGAGAAAGTTTGGTGATTACCTTTTTGTGCGTATTGTTCGATGAGTGCACCGCCTGGATATGGTAGGCCAAGTAATTTTGCACCTTTATCAAAAGCTTCGCCAGCAGCGTCGTCTACTGTGCGTGCGATGACGGTAATTTTTAAGTCGGTGTCTAATTTTATGAGTAAAGTGTTACCGCCTGAAACGACTAAACCTAAATGAGGTAATAATTCTGCGCGAGCTTCGGGAAATTTTGAGGGATTGGCCGCGTGTAATTGGATGAAGACTGAATGAACGTGGGCGCGCAGGTGGTTGACCGTTTGAATCGGGCAATCGATTGCGACGGACAGTGCACGGGCCATGCTGATTCCCATGGAGAGGCAGGGAAGTAGTCCCGGGCCGCGAGTAACGGCGAGGGTTGTTATATTGGGAATATCAGCACGAAATTCTTCGAGGAGCAGGGGCAGTGCCGAGAGGTGCATGCGGCTAGCGAGGTCGGGCACAACTCCACCGAATTTCTCGTGGGACGCTGCCTGAGAGCTAATGATTTCGCGAGCGATTCCCTTGGTGGGATCGAACAAGGCGAGCGCGGACTCATCGCAGGAACTTTCGATGGCTAAAATCA
>JBAXUJ010000156.1:0-2997 GCA_037129735.1 Opitutia bacterium
TCGAGCGAACGCGACTGACACAATCTTGAACCGCTGAAGCCGGATGTAAAACCCAAGCCAATTTTTCAATCTGGGGTGACCAAGTCTTGGCATCGGTTTTAATCGCGGCCCAAACTTCTTCCTGCTTTCCTACCGAACCTACGCCAAATGCGGTTAACGAATTTTTGTCCGTGTGATCAATCTTCGCAGCGAGAGTAATTAAAATCGGCAAAGCTTTGTCCGTCGAAACACCATGCAGCGAAGTAGCCACTTCGCGACGCACCGCACTATTTGAATCGTTGGCTAAAATCGTAGCGTAGCCTAAAATATCCACGCCCGCCCGGCGTAATGCACGATAGGCCGTGATGCGATTTTGTGGATTCGAGTCTTTTAATAAACCTTCACAATTTTTCATTCCTTCGTCTCCTAAATACGGCAGCAGCCAAATAGCACGTGCGGCCACAAAAGAATTTTTGTCTTTTAAAAGTTCTTTAATCGCAGGGAGAGATTTTTCTTTGAAGGACTGAATCGCCTTGAAAGCTTGGTAACGGACATTCACCGCCGGATTGCGCAAGGCTTCAACCGCACCTTCAGGAGTGGTTAAATCAATTTTTGGGATCACGGATTTAAAACCTTTCGGGGCGAGACGATAAATCGAACCCGAGCATTGATCATCGAGCGTTTGGTGACCACCGACGCGGGCGTCATACCAGTCGGCGATATAAATAGCACCATCAGGTCCGACACAAATGTCGGAGGGACGGAATAAAACTTTTTCTTTCGCGGTGGTTTCTTTCTTCGGCTTATTGAAGTCTACACCGTAATATTCTTTTTCGGCATTAGAGGTCACCCACTCGAGTCGCGACTCAGCATCTAATTTGAAACCTGCCTTTTGAGGCTGAATTTTATAGGCAAAAATCGTGTTACGCGAAGCTTCACAACTTAAGAGGGTGCCATTCCATTGTTCATCCAAGGCACCGTTTTCATAAACCACCATCCCGGCCGGTGAGCCCGAACCGTAAATGTCTCCAGCATCAAATGTATCCGGATCGTCTTGGCGCCAATGGGCACGAGAGAAAGGTTGCGCTGGGCCACGACGAACGGAACGGAAACTTTGTCCAGTCGGCGTCGTAAATCCAGCACTCGCGTATTCTAAAACATACGAGGTGCGACAGCTCATCGAGTCATCATTGTCACCCTGGAATAAATCACCGAAAGAAGTCGGGAAGTGTTCAAAGCTATTGCGATATCCATTACCGATGACTTCGACATTACTGCCGTCATCATTCATGCGTGCTGAAAAACCTGAAATCCAAACAAATCCATCGTCACTTTTTTGTCCTTGGGCTTTAGCGCGATCAAACGGCCATTTAGCGCCGCGTTGATCATCATAATTACTAACGATATTAAAATTCTTTCCCGATTTATCCGTAAAGACTCCGCCACAGTTTCCAGCATTAAGATAGAGTTTACCATCTGGACCAGCCACGACTGCATGGAGTGAGTGATCGTGATCTTGTCCGCCAAATCCGGTGAGTAAAATTTCTCGTTTATCTACCGCTGGATCAAATTTTCCATCACGATTGACGTCAGTGAATTTAATTAAGTCAGGAGCGTGTGAAACGATGATCACATTATCGAACACTGCAATGCCGAGAGGCGAGGACCAGCCGGGGTCTTGCACAAAAGTTTGCGACGTATCTGCACGACCGTTCCCTTTAGTATCACTCAAGACGACTACACGATCACCTTCGGGGCGACGTTTACCGCCGACATTGTACTGACGATAATTGACTCCTTCGGTTACCCAAACACGTCCTTGCGCATCGATATCAAAATTAGTCGGGTTTGCGAGCATAGGAGAACGAGCCCACAAAGTGAGTTCCATGCCTTCAGGAATCTTGAAAAGATTGATGGCGACATCACCACCCTCCTTCGGTTCATAAAATTTAAAATCTGCGCCGAAGGTGGTCGCTGCTAAAAATAAGAGTGAAAGTCTTAACATGAAAGTACGAGGTATCTGATAAAGGATTTAAATGCGGACAGGATAAAGAGCAAACAAGGTTAAAAATTATTTCCACCAGTTCTGCAGCGTGACTAAATCGTCCTTTGACGCTTTAATCACATTCGCCAAGAAGTCCGGCTGACGAATATCACCCTTCATATACTCGTTATGAATCAAACAGGGGCCAGCATAGCCAATCTTCTTCAAGACATCGACCGAGTCTTTACCGACTAAACCGGAGGATAGCGAGACAGAGCGCACTGCATTATTCTCCCAAACATAATTTTTGAATTGGACGGCAGCTAAGCGATCGCGTGCGAGTGCGAATTCGGTTGGCCAAGAAAGTCCGCCTTCAACCTTGGCGTGCATCATATCAAAAGCCCAGGCTACATCGCTAACTGGATAATCTTTCATCAACATCGCGATATCCCATACTCCAGCACCGGCCATCTTTGCGCCCGAGTGATTTTGATAAGTTGGCTGAATTCCAATTTCTTTAGCTAAGGTAATCAGATCGTGGAATTTTGCCCGGAAGGAATCTAACTGTGGCCAAATGGGTTTAGTATTGTCGTAACGATACCAGCCCATGCGGAAATGCTTCAGTCCACACTTTTGTGCCGTTCGTAAAATTTCTTCGGTTTGCGCTGCACGACTCACCTCAATGATATCGGTAGTCAAAGTAAGCACTTCTAATTTTTCTTTTCGATAGGCCTCCACCATCTTAGGGATTTCTTCCAATACGTTAGTGCCTTCGAGAATTTCTTTTTTACGAATCGGCACTTCAACGCCGTCGTATCCAAGATCGGCGACCTGCTTAGCAATCTCGGCATAAGGCAAACCAACGAAAATTTTGGTGAATAGATGAAAGGTAGGCTTTACCGGCGAAGGTTGATTAGATTGAGCTAGCATAAAGGGCGGACGCAAGGCAGCGGCCGAAAACAGTAGTGCTGATTGTGCGAGGAAGTTTCGTCGTGAGAGGCTCATTTATTTTTTCTTAGAAATGGTTAAGCGAC
>JBAXUJ010000157.1:0-2980 GCA_037129735.1 Opitutia bacterium
AAATTATTCGTCAACACTCGTCCCATTAAATATTCCAAAGATAAATAATAAACACGACGGACGTTTTTAGTCGAGTGAACCGCTTGGGTTGCGATGTAACGCTCCAACATCAGATCGCGCGCCGCCATCGACGTAGCCAACCACCAATCACTTTTCGTAGCCGTAATCGGATCGCGAGCGAATGTACTTTTTAAATGTTTTAAAATGGCATCACGAAAGATCGCTACCTCGCTCGCCGATGGAGCGTCGGATGACTTAACAGCAACGGACGACTTCTTAGACACTATTTTTTTCGCTGGTCGTGACTTAGCTTTAGTCGACTTCAAAGAGGATTTCTTTTTCGAAGGCATAGTTGTATTTAAGACATAGAGCCCATAGCCACAAGCGAGCCAAAACCGCTTCAACCCCCTGCCAACTGCTTCAATGTATTTAAATCAAGCTTGCCCGTGCCCAAAATCGGTATCTTGGGTACTTTTTTAAACACTTTAGGTATCCATAGGTTGGGTAGACCCGCCGCAATCAAACCCTTCCGGACGGTTTCGATATCCAAATCTACGGTGTGGAGAACCACCAATTGCTCCCCCTTTTGTGGGTCGATCTGCGAACTCACCGCTAAAACAATCTCAGCACCACCCTCGAAATTCAAAACCATCGTTATCGCTTGCTCGACGGTGCCGTGCGGAACCATCTCACCTCCGATTTTTGAAAATCGAGAAAGTCGTCCGGCTAAATATAAAAATCCATTTTCGTCCATCCAAGCAAGATCGCCTGTACGATACCAACCATCGACCAAAGCTTCACGCGTGCGATGTGGATCGCTCAGGTAGTGATTAAAAATATTAGGTCCTCGCACTTCGAGTAATCCGGTTTCTCCAAGAGCTAAAATTGTATTCGTGTCCACATCTCGAAAACGAACCGCAGTTCCAATAAGGGGTCGACCCACCGATCCAATTTGATGTCCTTGCCAAACACCATGGGGAGCTTCGGGATCAATTTGGCTAGGAACATTAACGGATATCACCGGACTGGCCTCTGTGATACCATAACCTTCCAGCATTTGAGTATCGAGTACATCAGCAAAACCCTGAACTAAGTCTTCAGGCAATTTTTCAGCTCCAGCCACAACCCACTCCAAGGACTGCAAATCTTCTTTGGTAGCACGTCTTAAATAGGGGCGAAGAAATGTCGGCGTACCCACTGTGATTGTCACACCCTCTTCTTTAATTGCATTAATACAAGCAACCGTATCCAACGGTGATGGTGTGGTAATAAGTACAGTTTCACGTGAGATTGCATACCAAATTCCAACCGTGAATCCGAAACTATGAAATACCGGCAAACTGGATAAGAGTTTAGAATGTTCAGGAAGAATGTCCGAGTCCTCAATCTGTCTTAAGTTCGCGAGAAGATTTCGATGACTTAAAACCACTCCTTTGGGATCACCCGAACTGCCGCTGGTAAATAGCAAAGCGGCTTCGTTATCACCACCGTGTCGTGGAACTCCAAGAACGGAACAGGCTAAACGTGTCGGCAAGAATGGTAATAATCCTAACCATCCAGCAATCTTCCAACGTTTAATTTTTTGTAAAGCATCACCGATATCGATGAAGTTTCCTGACCACGGAAAATCAGGAAACTTTTCATTGAGTTTTTCTTTGAAAACTTGAGCGGAAATAAAGCAGTCCACATCAGCTTGCTTGAGACAGTGTAACAACTGCGTTCGACCTAAGGTGAAATTAATATTTACCGGTACTTTATCAGCCAACACACAGGCAGTATTTGCAATGGTCGCGCCGATACCTGGGGGAAGTACAATCGCGACGCGCTTCTTGGTCGTAGATTTTTTGAGCGTTTGCGCAAAAAACCAAGAAAGGGTCAGAATCAAATACCCAGAAAATGTTCGACGCTTTTCCGTGCGATCAATCACTGCCGTGCTACTACCTTTTAACATCAAGCCCTGCACCACATCCCCTCCTAAATGGCCCTGTAACAAAGGCCTTAAGGCAAATGCGGTCGAAGCCAATTCGAGTAATTTTAATCGAGTGGTTGCATACTCACTCGCCGCAAAAGGCTGACCCCAAACTGCCGTAACTGGACGACGAAAATGTTTAGGCATTTTCCAAAAAAACTTTCCGCCTCTAAAACTAAAAATCGATCCCCATAATCCATCAATCGCAACGGGCATGATTGGTACATTTGCTCGACGGGCAATGAGTTCGAACCCACGGCTTAATGGTAAGATTCCACCGTTACGCGTGACGTGTCCCTCAGGAAAAATACAAACCACTTCTCCGTCTTTTAAGGCATCAGATGCTTTATGAATGGCGTCTTTAGCTTTGGATTCCGCTACGGGAATCGTGCGCATCGTACGCATAATGAATCGCGTCATCCAGTTACGCTCAAAACCTTCGAATGATAGAAATTTAATCGGCCGAGGTGAAATCACTCCGAGAATGACAACATCAACATAGGAAACGTGGTTACATACCAAGAGTATCCCGCCCTCCTTTGGCATATTTTCGATTCCCAGTACACGTAATCTATAAAGAATTCGGACTAAAATTAAGAGCGCCGTTTGCAGGAAAAAATATAACCACCACATTGACGGGTGTTTGTTTTTACTTCGCCAGACGGAACAAAGGATAAACGTCACCAAGAGGCCCAACGCTAACGTGAGCAAACCTATCAAGAATATACTGGTAAACAATAATACCTGCACTGCATAGGGTTAAGAGGAATTATGTCATGGTGCAAGCCGAGTCCTTTCGAGATTGACCCCTCCCTATTAAACGTTGGCTTTAATCCTCTCGCATGCGCGACTACGTCCTCAGGCGGCTACTCTTGATTCCCTTAACTTTCTTCGGGATTACTTTGGTCGCTTTTCTCATGACGCGACTAGTGCCCGGTGGACCAATCGAACGTGCGATGGCCGAGAAAGTTCAAGCTCAACAAAAAATGGTCGGACGTGTCGGCTTATCCG
>JBAXUJ010000158.1:0-2971 GCA_037129735.1 Opitutia bacterium
TTGGTTAACTAATTTCATGGGGTTATTTTTTGAGAGTTAAATATTGGGTTTCGAGTCCACTACTAGACAGACTAAACACAGCCTGGGTTCCCAACATTTTCGCCTGAATGATCGCACGTCCATTATAGAGCTGAACGGCTCGTGAACCAGTCGATGTACCTAAATTATCAATCAGTTGAGCATCCCCTACTTTATCAAATCGCACCAAGGTTGCCGCATCCAAACAGGCCACACCCTTTGCATCAAAAATCTTCGCCTCGAGCGTCACAACACCGTCTTTGCGACTCAACTCGCTTAAAATGAGTTTCGCAGGCTGACCCCACGACGCACTTTGATAACCGACAGTTAACTCGTCAGAAATTTTCTCCGCTACAGCTAACGCCTTTACGTTGTTCTTACCATCATTCAATTTCACATTCCATCTTAAGCCCGCACCGGGGAAGTCCTGACTGTTACGCTTCTTCACTCCCGCCGAAACTCCATTCACAAAGAGTTCCACCTGCGGACAGTTAGAATAAACTCTAATCTCCTTGGCCTCACCTGGCTTACCCCAGCGCGTCTGCCAGTTCTGACCGAAAATATGAATCATAGGTTTATCCGACCAATAGCTTTGGAAAATATAATACCCTTCCTTCGGCGTTCCGTCTCGCTCGATGAGTCCTTTTTGATTCACACGAGGAACTGGATTCTCTGGACGCAGCGGCGTGGCGAAATCTTTGAAAATCCACTGCGCACTTCCCGTTAACCAAGGCATGTTCTCTTGTTCCTTCAAATGCCAATCAAAGAGATTCGCCATATAGCTCTCGGACCAATCTCCATCTTTGGACATCCGAACTTTGCCGCCCGAACTGCTCTTATAAGCTTTTCCTTTTTCGGCTGTACCTTGACCAAACTCAATTTTTTCCACCATCGATTCAGGATTTTCGGAGTAACGTCGTGCATGACTGTCACCACCCCACTCCGCATGGAAGAAGTGATTAGTGTCCTTCACAGCCTTTTCTGCGGAAGCGGTATATTCCTGATAACGTCCCGAATACCAACCGGCCCAAATGCTCGGTGAGTAGACATCCACAATGTCCTTACAGAAATCGCATCGACGAATACAAGTCACGCGCGAGGGATCGAGCTTATGTGAGTTGTCATTCAACTCCTTCATAAACGCAATAATCGAGGGCTTGTTCTGCTTCTCAAAATCTCCGGGCCAATCATTTTCATTTCCTAAGCCCCACATAATAATCGCAGTATGATTGTAGTGCTGATCAATCATCGCCTTCTGCATATCGCGGGCTTGTTGCTTGTAGCCTTCGCCACCAATTCCACCGCGACACCAGGGAACTTCTTCCCACGCCATGATTCCTAACTCATCACAGAGTTCTAAGACCAAAGGCGCTTGTTGATAGTGACCCAAGCGAATGAAGTTAGCACCCATGTCCTTAATCATCTGCATCGTCTTGCGCACTTCGTCATCAGGCACCGCCGCTGCGACACCGGCATGGTCTTCGTGATAATGTGTACCGCGAATTAAAAGTCTTTCTCCATTCAATTTGAATGGACCATTCTTCACCCACTCCGTCGTGCGGAATCCTAATCGCTCAGTCACCACTTGTTCTCCAACTGCTGATTTAATAGTTACTTTGCACTGATAAAGATAAGGTGAACGGGGTGACCATAATTGCGCGCCGTTAATCGCAAAGGACTGAATCTCTTGTTCGCCCGACCAAGGAGCCAACTTCTTCGTCGCACTTTGTACGACTTTCCCATCTCGATCCGAAATTTCAACCGCTACTTCTACTTCATCCTTCAACGCGGTCGGATTTCCCAAACGAGCACGGACTTTGACCGTGCCATTAGCACCCGTTAATGTGGGCTCAACATGCACGCGCTCCAATGAAATCGCTGGAACATATTTTAAATATACATGGCGATAGAGTCCGCCGTAACGGTTAAAGTCGCTGAGGTCCGAAGGAATCATTTCCGCATCGCGCGAGTTATCACAAAGCACCGCCAATGGTACTTCACCATTGGCACCCTTACGTGTTAAAGATTTTGCTGCCGCATCAGTGATGTCGACCTCCCACTGATCATACCCACCCGTGTGTTCGCCTACTTTTTGCGTGTAGACGAAGACTTGAGATTTCTGACCGGCACCATCGAAGTGTAAATTCGTCCGACCATTCGGGTACGTATTATTGATTTTTAATTTAGTGCGATACCAACCTGGGCCTTGGTAATAACGCACATCAGGATCTACTGAGTCGCGTCCATTAAAACAATGAGGTAAGGTTACTGCATTCCACGTCACATTATCGGATGCCGCCTCGCCGCGCCAAACTTCCCACGAGCTACCCAGTGAACCTTGGTAATATTCCCAACCCGTCGAGAGACGTTGAGTATTTGTTTCAGCCGCCTGAAGCGAACCAATCAAGGCGACCAACATGAGGGCTTTGAACATCGAGCGCATAGTACCTCCTAATTGACTGGTTTTGAGAAAATGTAAACACCAGCAATTGTTGTCACAATTGAGGGGAAAAGCTGGCACGGTGACATGCTGGCACGGGGTAGATACAATAATTAAAGCAATTGTTTGGTTTAAATGCTCCTACCCTTGTCAACATGCCCACTTGCAAACTTGCCCCCTCGCATGCTCCGCATGCGTGCAACTTCCCCCCTTCTCTGTTGTTTTAATAATGTCCCCTTGTCACCGTGTCACCTTGCCAACTTGCCCCCTAAACCAAAATGGACCCGCACACCCCGTCGGAAGGTAAACCTAATCCATTCTATAAAACCGCCTTCGGACACGTCCAACGTCGCCAATTCATCGGCCTCCTCGCCGCTACCTTCGGCTGGACCCTCCTGCCCTCCGCCTCCGCTCAAGAAAAAAAAGGTGGTGGTGGTAAAGGCGGAAAGGACGACTCCTCCAAAGCACGGGGTCCGGTTTTCAAGGGCGACTACGTTCTGCCCGAAAATCTTT
>JBAXUJ010000159.1:0-2866 GCA_037129735.1 Opitutia bacterium
AAAATAATTCTACCGCGAGTTGACCAAATAGACTTCATCGCTGCGGAAGCGTAGCGATCGGCGAGAACATTTGGAACGAAGTCAGAATCCATTTTCAAATAAGTCGTATCATTTTTAACGGCGAACGGCAAGCGCTCTCAGGAATAAGGCTCGCATGGCAACCTCTTCATCCCCTCCCGAGTTAGAAATATCGAAGCATTCAGTGCAGGCTAACTGCAAATCAATCAATTCACTCAAGGTATAATGAAATGCCGCGGGAGCTACTTGACTGGTTAAATACCACGGATTTTGTGAAAAAACATTAGCTGAAGATTTTGTCGCAGAACCAAAGGTTGCACTATGTCGACCTACAGCGACTTCAAATTGTCCCTTCTGAATACCCGTCGCGGTAAGCTTAACATCACCCGAGTCAGCCAAGGAGCGAACTTGGATGAGTAAACGAATTCTATTCTGTAAGGCGGCGATTAATGGGCGACACGAACTTTCGTTGAAAAAATAACGATCTAAAGATTCCAAAGCCCAATTTAAATCGCGAGCTGCGAAAGCTTCGATGGGTTCAAAAAATTCTCCTTCACCAAAAGGTGGAACAATAAAAAGTACATCACGCGCTTTCACGGTTCCACCCGGCCCGACGTAGATGGCAAGTTTTTCCACTTCCATTAAAACCATGCGCGTCGACTCACCCACTCGACCCACTAAAACTTCAGGGACGTCAGGCTCAAACTTGACTCCTAGTTTTTTTAATAAGGCTGTCGCCCTAGCAATCTGCATCACCGTTTGTTCACTCTGACTTTCCCAAGGTTTGGGCGAAGCGAAGGTGTGGACAATAAATTCATTGGCCACTGATTTCAAAACCTGGAGATCCTTGCGACGACCGTCCATGGGCGAAGCCGAAATAATAATCGAAACCATGTCGTTGCTTTTGGCGACGAGCTCAATCATGTGCGTTAAAGATTCTTTAACCTCAGCCGACTCCGACTGCTTTGTACCAGCCATCCAATTTAGATTGCGGAGCCATATGACTTTTTTTCCACCAAACATTGACATCGTGGAGACCGCCTCAGTGAACTCGCGCTCGATTTGTAAGGCGTCTTCTACTCGTGTAATTTGTGCAGAAATGACCTGTGAATCAGCATCCGCTCCGGCTTTTTTGACAGCGTCACGATAAAATTTAACGGCGTCTTCCTCGACGAGGAATTCGTCTTTACCAGCGATGACTGCAAGAAACTCGGGCACGCACTTAATTTCACTGGTCACGCCCGAGTGGCAACAGCATTTCTATTCCTAAAGATATTAGGACCCGCGAATGCAGTCTTCGATACCGTATTTAGCGATGTGACGGCGCATCCAATCGAGCGCGGTATTCACGGCCCGAAGTTTGACTTGGGCACGATCACCATGCATGAAAACTTTTTTGGACCAAACTCCCGTCGGGGTTGCATACCCAATAAAAACGGTGCCCACCGGATTTTCGTCAGTGCCGCCACCAGGTCCGGCAAAACCAGTGACAGACAAAGCGTAATCGGTACCGAATTTTTCGGTCGCAGCCACCGCCATCGCTTCAGCGCACTCGGCCGAAACGGCACCATGCTGAGCAATCAGACATTCCGAAATTCCTAAAATATTTATTTTGGCATCGTTGCTGTAACACACCGCCGAACCAGCAAAAACTTTGGAAGCACCAGGAATATCCGTAAATGAATCAGCCAATAATCCACCCGTGCAGGATTCAGCCAGCGCGATGGTTTTTTCCATACTGCGTAACTGTTCGACCACAATCGTGGCTAAACAGGAGTGGCCCGTGCAGACAAAGTCATCACCGACCGCATCACGAATTGATTTAGCCACTTCACAGAGTTTCTTCGAACAAGCGCCACTCGTGCCAGAAGTGATACGAGCATCAACAATTCCGGTATGAGTACCGAAAGTGAGCTGCATACCATCTACGATTAAGGGACGAACAATTCTCTCTAAGGGCACGGCCCCAATTCCAAACGTACGTACTTGCACATAAGCTTCACCATCACAGGCACAACCGATGGAGCAGAGTCGTGGAATCACTTCATTCTCGTACATCGGATGAAGTTCTAAAATCGGACCTGGCAACATCACTAAGGTCGTCCGGTCATCACAATAAAAAATCCCCGGAGCTGTGCCATGGGGATTGGATAAACTCTCGCCGCCTTCTAAAACAGTGCACTGACTTAAATCAGCGGGAGAAACTTTTCGGCCAATTTTCGCAAATAAGTTTTCGAGATTTTTTACAGCGGATTCCACACGTTGTAATTTCAGGCCTAAAACTTTAGCGATGGAGGCACGAGTTTGATCATCGGAAGTCGGCCCTAGTCCACCGGTTGTGACGATTAAATCATACTTACCCCAAGATTTTTTAATCTCTTCAGAAATTTCCAATGCATCATCGCGTAAGACGACCGAACGAGTAACGGGTAAACCACGACGAGCCAATTGTTCACCCAGCCAAAGCAAATGACCGTTTTCTCTCAGACCATCGAGCAATTCGTTTCCGATGTTGATAACGAGTACTTCGCGCTGACATTTATTATTGGAATCCATTTGCGGGTTACGGGGCAATAAGGTTATTAAAAGAGGCCTGCACAGGAATGCAAACCAACCCCGAAGAACTTTCTGCCAAAGCGAAGGCCCGCCGAGCCCCTCGCACCCCTGGGGTGTACCTTATGAAAGACGCTGCGGGCTTAGTCATCTATGTAGGAAAAGCCAAAAATCTGAAGAAACGCTTGGACTCCTATTTTGTCCCCCGGGCCCGACTGGCCCCTAAAGTGGCCGCGATGATGGATCGGGTCCGAGATCTTGAATGGCATGAGGTTCGCAGCGAAACCGAAGCTCT
>JBAXUJ010000016.1:0-14733 GCA_037129735.1 Opitutia bacterium
CCCCAAACGATTCCAGTCTTCCATTGCGTAGTCTCATCTAGAAGCGTGACGTCATCAGCAATTAGGTTCGATGACATAACTGCAACCGCGTCCGCCGCCGATAAATGAGGACAAACAATCAAGAATGACTGATCGGGCTCTTTTATAATCAAAGTATGAGCGAGAACCCGTCCTTTACGATTTAACCAAAGTGCATGAATTTTATTAGCTTTGGTTAGGTCAGCTGAACACTGCCCTTGTAGATAACTCGCTGCATCACTTCCAGTTACTCTAATGACTGCGGCTGAAGTTGAAACAAGGTGACGAGCCATACAGTCTATTACGGCTTAACCTGAATATGTGCGGGCGGTAAACCAGATTGATAACGCTCGTAGGCCTCAATGAGTGCTGATTCGAAATGTTTAGTGTAAAGTTTCGTATCAAACAATGGAGACGTCAGGCGATTCTTTGATAGTTTTGATTTTAAGGCCGCTAATTTTTCTGGATGAGTAGCCAAGTCGACCGCTTTATCTTCAAATTCTTGTTCAGTATAAGTAATCAACTCGGGCATTTCTATCGCATGGAGTAAGCTGGCGGCAACCCGACCCGCAAAGGATTTACCCTGTAAAGTGAGTACTGGAACATTAGCCCAAAGTGCATCGGAAGCCGTGGTGTGGGCGTTATAAGGCAAGGAGTCTAAGAATAAATCAGCGAGGACATTTCTCTCAAGGTGTTCAGACATTTTAATATAGGGCGAAAAAATGAGGCGACTTGCATCAATACCTAATGCCTGTGCTTCACGTTTTAAATTCTCTGGGCCTTCAGGGAAATTATAATAGAACCACATTACGCTATTAGGGACTCGATTCAAGACCCTCATCCAGCGCTTAAAGGTCTCGGGTGTTATTTTATAAATGTTATTAAAACAACAAAACACAAAGGCCCCTTCTGGTAACCCGCACTCTTGGCGCGTGATTGTTCTCTTAAGCTCAGGCCGCTTCGAATCATTAATTTGATAGCTATGAGGTAAGGAAATAATTTTCTCGTCGTAATACTGATAAGACTCTTTGGGGATAACCACAGGATCAGCGATTAAGTAGTCCATGTAATCTACCCCCATCGTACCGGGACAGCCTAAGAAATTAATTTGGATAGGAGCTGATCGATTAGAGAAAATACCCGTACGGTGGGCACCGAAAAAGCCGTTGAGATTAAAAAGAATATCAATTTCTTTGGCTCGCAACTGTTGCATCAATTCGAAATCGCCGATATTGCGGATGTCGATAAACTCATCAAAGGCGGCATTGAGTCGACGGCGCAAATCGCCCTCATCACCCTCGCCATTGTCTAGTCCAATCACTTCAAACTTTTCTTTATCATGACACTCGATCAGTCCAGTCATCAGAGAACCATTAGCGTGCTCTCGAAACTCGCCGCTAACATAGGCAATCTTGATTCTCTTGTGTCTCGGATATTTCTTCGTCAAGAAATCGTTGGGTAAGGTCGGGAACTTTTTGTTAAGATACAAAAATCCAGCTAGTTGCAAATCCCGCTCAGAGTCGGAATAGCCCATATAGCCAAAAGGATCGGCGACGTCTTCACCTAACGGTAGGCGGCGAACAATCTCATCATTCAACTCCTTTGCACCCGACCAATCAGCAATGAGCATTTTTTGGTGTAAGGCTCGTCCTAATACAGCATTTTTCCCGGGCGATAATTCAGCCGATTTTAAAAAAGCTTTAGCTGCTTCAGCAGGTTGATTCATTTCAATGCAAACCGTGCCGTAATTCAGGAAAAACTTGTCATCAGCCTGTCCGGTCTCAAATGCCATTTTGAAATAATGCATCGCCAGTTGATACTCCTTCTTAATCGAATACATCACTGCCAAGTAACTGAGTAATTCAAAGGATTGAGGAGCAAACTTTAAGGCCTCAAATATTTCAGCGACGGCCCGATCCATCTGCTTCATCGCTTCATAGACGACCGCAGTGTTAAGATAGCACTTTATATAGTGTGGATTAAGTTTTTTTCCCGACTCATAGCATTTTAATGCCTCAGAAAAGCGCTGTAACTTCCGATACGAGTTACCCATATTAAAGTGGGCGTCCACAAAGTCTGGCTTAAGTTCAATCGCTTTTTGGTAATACGTGAGTGACTCCTCTATTTTCCAAGTATCTTGTAGAGTATTCGCATAGTTTGAATTATAGGCTGCATTATTGGGTTCGATTCGTACAGCCTCCCTGAAGCAGTGTTGAGCCCTCTCGTAATCTTCTCTTCCAGCATAAATTAAACCGAGTAATTGATGTGCCTCGGCAGTATCGGGGTGACTTTGTATAACTGTTTTGAAAACGCTTTCAGCTTCAGCCGTTTTCCCTGTCTGCATTAAATTTAAGCCCTGCAATAAAATCTGCTCAATTTCTTTGTTCATTTTGATATTTTAGATTTTCGGGAATGAGGCCACTTTGGCTTCTTTCATACATCTGGCAAAACAGATTTTCTAATTTGCGGGTGTACTTTTCCGAATTAAAAAGTGGGTTCTTCTCTCTGTAAGCTAAAAGCCTTTTCTTGAAGTCGGCGATTTTTTGGGGGTTATTCGCTAAATCAATAGCTAGGACCTGGTACTCTTCCGGGGTACGAACAATAAGTTCAGGCATCTGACAGGTAGATAATAAGCTGGCTGCAACTCGACTAGCAAATGACTCACCCGCACGAGTCAATACAGGTAAGCCTGCCCAAAGGGCGGCGCTGGCAGTTGTATGTGCATTATACGGGTAGGTGTCTAAAAGGAGATCAGCACACTGCAATCGAGACATGTGCTCACCCACATCATTCATCCGTTGAGCAAAAATGATACGATTCGCATCCACCCCGCGTGCTTTGGCCTCTTTTCTTAAATTATCAGAGGTGGGATCGTTTCTGTAACTTAACCACAAAGTAGATTTAGGGACGGCCTGGAGGATATTCATCCAGACATCCCAGACCTGGGATGTGATTTTATAACTGTTATTAAAACCGCAGAAGATAAATCCTTCTTCGGGTAAACCTAATTCAGTTCGCGTAAATTTTTTGTCCGAAACTTTCAACTGATCATCATGAGGCATGAAACAATCGAGGTTGGCGATTTTTTCAGTGTAATATTTCCGACTCTCAGGAGGAATCACCACTTCATCAGCGATAATATAATCCATGAGCAATGTTCCCATGGTTCCTGGATAACCGAGATAGTTAACCTGTATCGGGGCGGCTTGATTTAAAAAGACAGCTGGGCGCGAGCCCGATGTACAACCATTCATATCAATCGCGATATCAATTTTAAGTTTCCGTGCCAATTCTGTCACTTCAACATCGGTAAGGTCTGCAATATCGTAAAACTCATCAAAAGTCTTGGAAAGAGATTCCACTGTAGCATCTTTTTTTCGACCGAAATAAAAACCGGTAATTTTAAATTTACTTTTATCATGATGACGGAACAAACCAGCCGATGCGTAGGTAACAGGATGTTCGTTAAAGTCTGATGAAAAATAGCCTAGGTGTATCTTTTCTTCTCTAGGTATTTTGGGGAGTAGGGGTAAACCACCTTCATCTTTTTTAATCTGCGTGTTAATCCAGCTTTGCGTTACGACTAATTGCTGACGCAAAGAGTCAAAATGGGAGATAAACGCAAACGGCGTAATTGCCCTTTTTCCCAACATAGACGTCTCTAATAATTGATTACCAGAAACTTCTAAGTCATCCCAGTCCGCAAAGGCTTTTTTATGGAAGAAAATGGCGCTTAATAAATAATCCAAATCAGGCTTAAGTTGTGCCGCTTTCTTTAAATCTTCTAATGCCGTTAAGGTGTGATTATTTTCTGCGAAATAGGTAACGGCTCGGTGGTAGTAGGCCTCTGCGTACTGAGGTTGCATTTCATTGACCCGTGAAAAATCAGCCAAGGCAGCAGGATAATTTCCCATTTTTTTGTATGCCTGACCTCTATTTAAATAGGCATCTGTAATCGATGGATCAAGAGCGAGGGCTTTGCTATAGTCACTGATTGCTGCCAGATTCTTACTAAAACGAAGAAATACATTACCACGATTATAATAGGCATCGGCATGGTCAGCACTGATCTCAATCGTGCGATTATAAAAATTCATGGCTTCGGCATACTTACCTTGATCGTAATAAATATTACCAATATTAGAAAGTGCATCAGCAAACAGCGGATCAATCTTTAGGGCGCACTGATAACACTTTAGGGCCTTATCGATTTGTTTTTGCTCTTTATAAACATTACCCAAATTAGAAAAGGCATTGGGCATTTGTGGATTAATGACCAAGGCCTTTGAAATAAGCCCGATGGCTTTTTCAAAATCTTTAGTCTGTAAAGCAATCACACCTAAAAGGTGGAGCACCTCAGCGTTTTCAGGATGCGAAACAAGTAACCGAGTGTAGATTTCCTTGGCTGATATTAAGTCACCCCGACGATGAAATTCTAGAGCTAGATTAAATTGATACATTTCGGGAGTCTCGCGCGAGGATGGACTGGAATTAGCCATTACGAAGATGATTTTTCCGCATCAATTATTTGAGGCGGCTGGTTCGCAACGGCATAGCGATACATTTGAGTGAGTATTGCCTCATACTCACTCATATATTTTTTCATATCAAAAAGACGTTGGGTCTTAATATTTTCTTTGAGCTTGCGTCGCAATGCACTCAAGCGCTCTGGGTTATTCGCTAAACTGATAACGAGGGCCTCATACTCCTCAATGGTATGAGTAATTAATTCGGGCAACCCGACTGCCGTCAAAAGACTTGCCGCAACACGACTAGCAAAAGAATTACCGATACGAGTGACGACTGGCAATCCCGACCATAGTGCATCGCTCGCCGTCGTGTGTGCGTTGTAGGGAAAAGTATCCAAAAATAGTCCTGCCAGTTTTTGCCGACCCAAATGAGCTTCCATATTTTCACTATAGGTCGCGAAACGTAAACGCTCGGCATCGACTCCCTGCTTCGTCGCTTCCTTTTTTAAATTTGAGATAGTTTCAGGCGGTAAATTATTAAACCAGAGCACTGACAATGGCACCGCTTTTAAAATTCGCATCCATGACGAGAAAACTTCGGGGTTGAATTTAAAACTCTTATTAAAACAACAAAAAACAAATCCTTCGGGTGGTAAATTATTTTGCTCCCGTGTCACCGGTTTAGTCGAAGGGAGTAAATTCATCTGCCGCGGCATGAACGATTTCATATAAGCCACCTTCTCACTGTAGAATGGCTGTTGTTCGGTCGGAATCACGATAGGATCAGCAATAATATAATCATAATATTCCGCTGCCATTGTGCCCGTATAACCCAAATAATTAATCTGTACGGGGGCGACTCGTTGAGCAAAGATTCCCGTTCTTGAATCACGTGTATTCCCCGTTAGATCTACCGCTAAGTCTATACCCAGTTCTCTTGCTTTTTTAGCAACCTCAAGATCGGAAAGTTCATTGATTTCAAAATAGTGGTCAAAGAGCTGATTTAAATTAGTACGATCTCGTTCCGTAAGTTCAGGCGACATTGAAAATGCATAAACTTCAAATGCGTCCCGATTGTGCATTTTAAAGATATCTGCCGAAAGATGCATCACTGCGTGATTTCTAAAGTCAGGAGAAAAATACCCTATTTTGATTTTTTTAGCAGACAAAGGTGTCGCTATTTTACCTAAAGTTGAAACCAGAGTGGGGCTTTTCTCTATAAAAGCGTTCATCAGTTTATATTGTGCCTCAGGAGAATCGGTGATTCTCAAAATATCCCAACCCTGCACCTCATCGGATCCACCTTGTAGAATAAAATTCCTCAGTTCGTCGTAGTCCCCCCATTCACATAGCACTGATGATAAATATTGAAGCGCTAAATTCCTGATTGATGGTGTCGTTAACAGTTTAGCAAAATGATAGGCATTATAAAATTTCCCGATGCGTATATACCCTTTGACTAAATTTTCTAAATAAATCTGACTACTGGGTCCCCGCTCGAATGCCTTTAAATAGATTTCAACGGCCTCGAAGTGCTTTCCGGTCAAAGTATAAAGTCTGGCTAATTCATTATAGGCATCCGGAAAATCATCTTTAATTCTAATGGCGCACAAAAACCATTCTTTCGCTTGAGCGAAATTTCTTAACAGGAAATAAACGCACCCCAAGTACAAGCAGTAGTGCGGATTATTCTTATAGGTAGGTTCGATTTTCTTATAAGCGTCGAGCGCCTCTAAATTTCGTCCCAGCATCCCATAAGCATTGGCTAGATTAAAATTTACGTTAGGAAGATTGGGGGTAATTTTTTCGGCATTTAAATAACAGGCGATGGCATCTGCATGTCGATTCATCCGACAGTAAGTGTTCCCCAAATTAAAATGGGCATCTAATGCCTGTGGATTAATTTCGATCGCTTTCTCAAAGCATGTTTTCGCCTGCGCCAAGTCTGATAATTCGGTATAGCAATTACCGAGGTTTGAATAAGCACCAAAATTATTGGGGTTGATGCTGATAATTTTTTCAAAGAAATTTTTGGCGGATTTAATATCCCCGCCTTGAGCGTAGATGAGAGCCAACCCAAACAGACTTAATTCGTGATCGGGCGATTGCCGCAAAACCGATTCATAGGCCACCTTCGCCTGCGCCAAGTTACCCTGCTGCTCATACTGCTGGGCCTGCTGGAATTCACTGGATATATTTACATCCATTAGGGTCGAATGGAGATATTCCTATTCTCCTGAACGTTTAATCCAAGATGGCACATCGCCTTAAAGCTTTCTTCTAGTTTTTGTGCGTAGTAGGACGAGTTAAAAATTTTAGACTTCGCAGCATTTTCCATTAATTTCTGTTTCAATTGTTTAGCCTGGTCGTGGTTATTACCCAGCGTTACGGCTCGAGTTTCATACTCCTCAATCGTGGTCGTAATGAGTTCGGGGAGTTGCAACTGAGTTAAAAAACTTCCTGCCACACGACTAGCAAATGTCTCTCCGACTCGAGTGAGTACAGGTACGCCCGCCCACAGAGCATCATTACTTAAGGTGTGCGCCCCGTATGGAAAAGTATCCAAAAATAAATCGGCTAACTGCAAACGTGCTAGATAATCAGACGGTGAATCTAATCTCTTTGCGAAAATTAAACGCTCGGCGTTAACACCTAGTTTTTCCGCGTGACCACGTACTTTGTTTGTTACCCCTGGATCTTTACTCTCCCCAAGCCAAAGACACGACCCTGGAACCTGTTTTAAAATTTTCATCCAAACAGCAAAAGTCTCCGGCAAAATCTTTCCATAACCTGAAGTACAACAAAAAATAAAACCTGTTTCGGGTAGACCGCATTCCGCACGGGAAAACTTTTTAGCGGAAGGTTTTACTTTTGTGTCCCGGGGCATGAAACAGGGTAAACGAACAATTTTTTCGGTATAATATTTCTCAGCTGACTCTGGAATAGTGAAATCATCAGCGATAATATAGTCTATGTATTGTGAACCACTGGTGCCGGCATAACCCAAATAATTAGCCTGAACGGGAGCGACTCGGTGTCTAAAGACTAGCAATTGTTCAGCCGTGAAAATTCCGAGGTCGATGGCAATATCGAGCTCAAGCGACCTTGCGTGCGCAACAATTTCCTCTGATGTTTTTGAGGCGACGTCATAAAAATGATCTACCCCTTGGCTGATTCGTTTAGTCAAAGCATCGGGTGACTCTTTAGAAAAAGAGAAAGCATAGATTTCAAATTGGTCTCGATCATGAAGCTCGAGTACCTCCGCTAATAAATAACCTACCGGGTGTTGTTTGAAATCTTCTGAAAAATAGCCAATCCGTATCTTTTTATGCCTCATTGTATCGCTTTTGAATACATCTTTTGCGATATCGTAACGTTGCTTAATTAATAAGGTGGCTGCGGTTTTGAGGTATTCAAGCGAGTCAAAAACCAACATGACTTGTATCGGATGAGCCACGCGTTCGAAGTTTTTAATTTTTTGCGGTACGATTTTTCTATATTCTTCAAATCTGTCCCATTCACAGAGACTTAAGTAACCGCCCATTAATCCACCGATAACAAAATCCATGTTTGGCTTTAATTTTAGGACAAATTCTGAGTCCTCCAGTGAAGACCTGACGTCTTTATTTTTTAACTTAGCTATCGACCTATTGTAAAAGGCATCGGCACTCAGGGGATTAATTTTTATAGCGGCATTCAGTGCCAATATTGCCTGATCATAGTCATGTGCAGCGAGTAACGCTCCACCGCAATTAAAGTGCGCTTGGTAGTACCCTGGATCCAATTCTACCGCTCGCTGATAACAGGGTATGGCGTGAGCGTAGTTTTTTGAATTCGTGAAGGCGTCTGCCATATTGGAATAAGCAGCAGCCAAAGAGGGATTTAACTCTATAGCCTTTTTACATGCTTTGATGCATTCAGCATACAGTCTTAATTCACAATACGTTTTTCCTAAATTTGAATAGGTCACCGCATCGTCAGGATTTAGAGCAATAGATTTAAGATAACATTCGACCGCTTCTTCAAATTTTTGGCGTTTATCGTTCATAGCCCCTAAATTGGTCCAACCCAAGGCACTCTGTGGATTTACTTTCAGTGCGGCCTCATAAGATTCAGCGGCCTTATGATGCTCACCTAATTCGGCATAAATGTTTCCTAAGTAGAAATAGATTTGGAAATTTTTTAATCCTAAACCAATCGCGGTTTGATAATTATCAGCCGCTAGGGAAAAGTCTTTTAATTGATGATAAGCGACTGCTCGATTAAAAAAGAGTGATGCATTTTGAGGATCGATCGAAATCGCCAAGTTCAAATCTTCGATGGCCAACTTAGGCTTGCCCATCTGACGAACAATTTCCCCACGATTACTGTAATAGGTTGAAATCCTCGGGTTTAGGTCAATCGCTTGTGAAATCAAATCATATGCCTGCGGTAATTGATTTTGCTGACTCAACGCCAAGCCGAGCAAATGAAACGCCTCATGATTTTGAGGATTAACATTTACCAACTCAGTTAAAATTCTCTGTGCCGACATCGACTGCCCTGCCTGCAAAGACTGAATCGCTTCAGCCATTTTCTGAGACTCGAATTTTTTATCCCCGTCTGACTGGAAATTTGATGCACTCATATGAGTAAAATTATCTAAGCATGAGACCGACTACCTGCAGGGTTAAGTTAGCGTAAAGCGCAGCGACAACATCGTCCATCACGATGCCGATGCCTCCGGGAGCTTTTTCGATCCAGCGAATTCCCAGCGGCTTAACGATATCGAAAAAGCGGAATAATCCAAAACCCAACAGAACCATAAAAAAACCTAACTTAGTTCCTAAATGCAAATGACGGTTTAATAAAAATACCAACGGCATCGCCACCATCTCATCTAAAATAACTTCTGAAGGATCTTTTTTCTTAAGTAACTCCGCTGCCACACCACAAATAAAAATCGCAGCAAGAACGACTAATCCATTGAAGCAAACTTCGTGAATCCATCCACGTGGGGTTGCTAAATTTTGCACTACCAGTGCCCACCAAAACAAACCCACCGCCGAGCCCCAAGTTCCTGGTGCCTTTAATTTTCCCAACGGACCTAGCGTGGCAAGAGAGACAATCATTCTGACAGACCGGGTAAATGCCGGCGGTATCGAATTAAATAACTCGCTCCAGAGATTACCGTAAGGGCAACCGAGAGCCAAAACAGACTCATAATAATGACTTCCCAACGTTGATGCCAAAGCGCGGATAATTTCCAGTGCGTCTCGTACGCACGGAGTCCAATCAAGTGCCCGATCGCAAGAATTTGTAGAAAGGTTTTAATTTTTCCTAACCGCTCAGCTTCCAAAACCTGCCCGCGTGCCGCCGCCACTAAGCGCAGACCGGTAATCAAAAATTCGCGCATCAAAATTAAAATCACGCCGAAGGCGGCAATCAGAGCACGCGAGTGGGTTGATAGTTTTTCGACCCCTTGATCGTCCCACTGCTTGACCGGCAAACAATCAGTTGCGGCCAAGGCCACCAATAATCCAATGATGAAAATCTTGTCTACCAGGGCATCCATTAATCGACCAAAGTCGGAAACCGCACCCAATTTACGGGCAATCCAGCCGTCAAAGATGTCCGTCAAAGCAGCGACTATGAACAGAGCCAAGGCAGCGCTGGCCCAGACACCGGCCCAATAGGTCCAAATAGCTATCAAAAACACGGCCGGTAGCCGTGCCGCGGTCAAAATATTGGGGATTTGGCGAAGAAACTGCATGCAGGCTTGCGGTGATAATGTTCTCAGATGAAACTAACCCGCAACAGGAAAACAATGGCCAGCAAACTTCGAATCGCCGTATATCCCGGCACCTTTGACCCTATCACGCTGGGACACCTCGATGTTCTAAAACGTGGGTCCAGACTGTTTGATCGCGTGATCTTGGCCGTGGCCCCGAGTGACTCCAAAAACCCCTGGTTTTCCTTAGAAGAACGACTGGAAATGGCCCGCGAAGCCACGAAATCGATGAGTAAAATTAAGGTGGCCGTGCTGGATGGCCTTACGGTCGAATTCGCCCAAAAACACGGGGCGATTGCGATTATTCGAGGACTCCGTAAATTCAGTGATTTTGAATTCGAGTTCGACCTAGCCCACGCCAACCGACTCATGGCACCCAAAATCGAGACGGTCATCTTAATGCCTAGCCAAGACCAGTTCATCACGTCCTCGTCCTTCGTTAAAGACATCGCACGTCATAAATTGTCCCAAGCTGCCGCGTTTGTCCCTCCGTGCGTGCTCCCTAGACTGAAAAAACGCATAAAATAAGCGAAAAAGAGCCTTCCTACGCTGTTGACCGTAGGGAATTGTTTCGTTTGCTCTACCCTTCCTTCGGTCTAACACCGGCCCGTGGACATTCTATCTCTCTACACATCATCTATCTATGGACATTAAAATCCAAACTACCAACCCAACGCGCCGCAATGTCACCGTGACTATCCCTGCCGCCGACGTCGCCTCTGCCGAAAAAGAAGTGATCAAAGGTTTCGTCCGCGAGGCCGCCCTTCCTGGCTTCCGCCCAGGCAAAGCACCCGAAGCCATCGTCCGCCAAAAATACGGCAAAAATATCGACGAAGAAGTAAACCAACAATTGGTCTCCAAGGGCTACGAACGCATCCGTGAGGAAAAATCTTTCACGGTCTACACTTTGGCCGACGTCAAAAAAGGCGAAATCGTTAAAGGCAAAGATTTCATCATCGAATACGAAGTCGACGTGCTTCCTGAATTCAAAACCCCTGATTGGAAAAAAATCAAGGTCGCTAAAGAAGAAGTAAAAGTAACCGACGCCGATATCGATGACGGTATCCAAAAAATCTTACAGCAGCGCGCTCGTTTCGAAAAAACTGAAGCTGCTGCCACCAAAGGCGATTACGTTCGCTTAAGCTACACCGGTACCATTGACGGCAAAGATGTTAAAGAATTAGACGCCGAAGCGGGTCCATTCGCTGGAGCTGAATCCACCTGGGAAGAAGCCGGAGCCGATAATGAAATCGTCTCTATTCCTGCGATTTCAAAGGCGATTGTTGGCCTCAAAGCCAATGATACCGCGAAGACCGACTGGACTGTTCCCGCTGATCACGCTCGTGAATCCCTACGCGGTAAAAAAATAAATTACAACATTACCATTTCCGAAATTCGCACTAAGCAACTCCCATCATTAAATGAAGAGTTTTTCAAATCCATCGGAGTAAAAGACGAAGCCGAACTTCGTTCTGAATTAAGAAAAGGCATCGAAGGAACGAAAGAACAACAAGCTGAAACCGCTCGTCGTGAAAAAGCCGTAGAAACTTTAGTCGCTGGCTTAGAACTTCCCTTGCCACAGTCCGCAGTTGATTCCGTGGCTAGAGATTTATTCATCCAGTACGCTCAACTGAGAATGCGTTCAGGCATGCAACCAGGTGAACTCGAAACCAAGCGTGATGAAATCATTGAAGAAGCTCGCAAGGCCGCTGAAGTGCGCGTCCGTGCCCAAGTCGTCCTCTCCCGTATTGCGGAAGAAGAAAAAATTGACCTCACCCAAGAGGAATTCAGCCAAGCAATCATCAATATCGCTTACTCAGAGAAAACCCCTCCGGAAAAACTCGTTAAAGACCGCAAACGCCTCGCGATTATCCGTCGCGATGCTATGCTCAACAAGGCCTTGGATCTCATTTTAGGCGAAGAAAAGCCTGAATTGGTTGAGAAATCCTAAGTCTAGGGTTAATATCATACTTACTCCTATGTCCTACATTATTCCAAACGTTGTTGAACGAGATGCACGCGGTGAAAGAGCGTGGGATATTTACAGTCGCCTCCTCAAGGACCGCATCATTTTCCTCGGGGCACCTATTTATGATGACGTCGCTAACGCTGTCATCGCTCAATTATTATTCTTACAAATGGAAGACCCTAAAAAAGATATTTCCATTTATATTAATTCTCCTGGTGGCTCCATCACTGCGGGCATGGCGATCTACGATACCATGAACTTCTTGAGCTGCGAAATTAATACCTATTGCATTGGACTTTCCGCCAGCATGGCCACCGTCTTACTCGCCGCTGGCACCAAAGGTAAGCGTCACGCTCTGCCCAACTGCCGCGTCATGATTCACCAACCTAGTGGTGGTGCGACAGGTCAGACTTCTGATATCTCGATTGCGGCGAAAGAAATTCTTCGCTGGCGCGATACCTTAAATCACGTGCTCGCTAAGCACAGCGGAAAAACTGCTGAAGAATTACAACGTGACTCCGACCGAGATTACTACATGACCGCCGAACAAGCGAAGGCCTACGGATTAGTCGATCACGTCGTTTTACCTAAACAAAACAAGGCCTAATCACGATGTCAGGTTCTCAAGCAGACACCTGTTCATTCTGTGGCAAACCAGCTAGCCAAGTCGGCAAACTGATTGCTGGACCTCACGACGTAGGCATTTGCGATAAATGCGTCACCACCTGCGGTCTTTTAATTGAGCGCGAAAAAACACGTGACGGAAAAAGTTCAACCACCGGACCAGCTCTCCAGGGTACTGCGCCCAAAGCACCGTTGGCTCCGGTAAAATTAATTACTCCCTCAGAATTAAGAGCCGAGCTGGACGCACACGTCATCGGACAAGACCATGCCAAAAAGGTTTTATCGGTAGCCGTTAATAATCACTACAAGCGACTCAACGATCGCCTCGCTCAAGCTCGTGGAGATAAAAAAGGTGAACTCAGCGAAGTTGAATTAGATAAGAGTAACATCCTTTTAATTGGTCCGACCGGTACTGGAAAAACTTTGTTGGCCAAAACTTTGGCTAAGATGCTCGATGTTCCCTTTGCGATCGCTGATGCAACCACGCTCACCGAAGCAGGCTATGTGGGCGATGATGTGGAAACGGTCATTTTACGCCTTCTGCAAGCTGCTGATATGGACGTGGAGAAAGCTCAGCGTGGTATCGTTTTCATTGATGAAATCGATAAAATCGGACGCAAATCCGATTCCGCATCCATCACCCGCGACGTCTCGGGCGAAGGTGTCCAGCAAGCTCTTTTAAAATTGCTAGAGGGTACTATTTGCAACGTTCCACCTGCAGGCGGAAGAAAACACCCCGAGCAACAATGCATCCGCGTCGACACCAGTGATATTTTATTTATCGCGGGTGGTGCGTTTGTGGGTCTCGATCGCTTAATTGCTAAACGTGCCGGAACTAAATCACTCGGATTTATTCATGGTGGAAATATTCCTCCCAAACTTTCCGCAGAAGAAGTTCTCGCCGGTTTACAACCTGAAGACCTTTTCTCGTTCGGCATGATTCCTGAATTCGTCGGACGCCTGCCAGTGATTTCTGTTTTAGAGCCTTTGAGTCGAGACGCCTTAGTAAGAATTTTAACCGAGCCCAAAAATGCTGCGACTAAGCAGTACCAAAAATTATTTTCGATGTCGGGCGTTCATCTTGAGTTCACACCCGCCGCACTGGAAGCTTTAGCGGATCGAGCCTTAGAACTAGGCACTGGAGCACGCGGATTACGCTCTGTTCTAGAAGGTATTCTCCTGGAAACGATGTATCACTTACCTGAAGCCGTTACGGGATCAAAATTTATTGTAACACCCGAAGCGGTGCGTGGAACAAAACCGATTGCGGTCACTCCACCCACTAAAGCCAATAAAAAGAGTGCTTAAATGATTCTTTATCCCGCTATTGATATTCGTAACGGCCGATGCGTTCGACTTAACCAAGGTCGTGATGATGCCCAAACTTCTTACTACGAAAATCCCGTTGAGCCAGCAGAGCAATTCACGCAAGCAGGCGCTGAGTGGATTCACGTGGTGGACTTGGATGGTGCCTTTGGCGGAGCTCCCCGTAATTTAAATATCCTACAAAAAATTTCCTCACTCGGTCCCAAGATACAATTCGGCGGTGGCATGCGCGATGCCAAGTTAGTGGATGCGGCACTCGCGGCGGGAGCGTCTCGGGTTGTCATTGGAACACGTGCAGCGACTGATTCACAATTTCTCCAAGAAATCGCCAAATCACATGGGAAAAAATTAGCGATTGGGATTGATGCCAAAGATGGACTCGTGGCGGTTAAAGGCTGGACGGATGTTACGCAACTAGACGCAACCGATTTTGCGGTCACCGTAAGTCAGTTAGGCATTTCAACCGTCATCTATACTGATATCGCAACTGACGGAATGCTCACCGGTCCCAATTGGAAATCACTCGAAGCCTTACTCAAACGCTGTTCCTGCGGTGT
>JBAXUJ010000160.1:0-2863 GCA_037129735.1 Opitutia bacterium
TATTGTTCCGAATCTTTCTGAAAACGATTAGTACCAAAAAAGACAGTGACGTTGGAAGTGGCCAGGTTTTCCTGACGAAGTTTCTCGGCGGCCCGGACGGCGTGGGTGGCGATGGCCTCAGATAAATCAACAAAGTCACTCACCGGACGGCCAAACGAACGCGATACCATGATACTCTTACGTGCCTCAGGATTCTCAATGATCTCATGACACGGAATACCACGTAATTCCAAGGCGATACGCTCCCCAACCACTCCAGCCAAGCGTCGAATAAATGCAGGATCCGCCTCTGCTAAGTCCTGCGCAGAGAGAATGCCATGACCACGCAGTCGTGTGGCCAGACCCTTACCCACGCCCCAAATGTCGCGTGTCTTAACTCCCTTCAAAAATTCTTCACGACCTGCCGGTGAATAAGGAACGACTATCACTCCGCCCGACTCTGGATCGCCCTTCGCTCTTTCGTTGGCGAGTTTGCATAAAACTTTGGTCGCACCCATGCCAATGGAAACAGAGATACCAGTGTTGGATAATACGTCGTTACGAATTCTATGACCCAAAGCGCGTGCGTCCGCTTCAGGCATATCGGGAAAACCTAAAAAAGCTTCATCGATGGAATAAGATTCAAAGTCACGCGCCTGTTTAGCTAAGACTTCCATCACGCGTTCAGAAAAATCTCCATAGACCGAAAAGTTAGATGAAAAAACTTTTACGGAATGAGCTTCACAAACTCTTCTCACCTGAAAAAAAGGTGCACCCATCGGAATGCCCAAAGCCTTGGCTTCACTCGATCGCGCGATGACACATCCATCGTTATTTGAAAGAACCACAATCGGAACTCCGATGAGTGCCGGATTTAACGCGCGTTCACAGGAGGCGAAAAAATTATTACAATCGGCAAGGGCTCGTAACATATGAACATTTGTTCATCTATCCGTTTTCCCATCTTTTCAAGGGTAAAAGTGAATGGGCACAAAAAAGGCGGGTCCTTACGGCCCGCCCTTTCGAGTAGTCTAAACTAAGATTACGATGCGGTTAACGCAGTGACCTCAGCGCGAATCTTCTCGGCCAGAGCGGTCGAAAGGTAGCGCTCACTAGGACTGCAAGCGATCGTGACGATGCGCTTACCAGCGTACTCAGGACGCTTAGCTAATTGGAGACAGGCCCAGATATTGGCACCAGACGAAATACCGACTGCGAGACCTTCGCGTGCGGAAACGTCGAGCGCAGTAGCAAAAGCATCTTCGTTAGAAACTTGGATAACTTCGTCGATTAAAGACAGGTCGCAATTCTTAGGAACGAAACCGGCACCGATACCTTGAATCTTGTGCGGAGCAGGCTGAACGGGCTGAGAGTTGCGAGTCTGGGTAATGACAGGACTTGCAGAAGGCTCTACAGCAATTGCGAGGAATTTAGAGTTACGACCTTTGATCACGGAGGTCACACCGGTGATAGTTCCACCTGTGCCAACACCAGAAACAAAAGCGTCTACTTTACCTTCTGTATCAGCCCAAATTTCTTCAGCAGTGGTACGACGATGCACCTCAGGATTTGCAGGATTATCAAACTGCATAGGCATGTAAGCACTGTCGCCAATTTCTTGACGAATCGCAGTCGCACGCTCAATCGCACCACGCATTCCTTTGGCACCAGGCGTTAAAACGATTTCAGCACCAAGCATACGTAATAAAACGCGACGCTCAACGGACATCGTTTCGGGCATAGTTAAGATACATTTATAACCACGAGCAGCAGCGACAAACGCCAACGCAATACCGGTATTACCAGAAGTAGGTTCAACAATCGTACCACCTGGCTTCAGGCGGCCATCGCGCTCACCCGCTTCGACCATCGCGCGACCAATACGATCTTTAACGCTCGAGAGCGGATTAAAGTACTCGAGCTTAACTAAAATTTCAGTGTTCAAACCTTCGGTCACTTTGTTCAAACGAACAAGAGGCGTACGACCAATAGTTTCTAAAACGTTTTTATAGATGGGCATGGCTAATGTTGAGTAGATTACTCATGTATATAGAAAATAACCTATTTATGGGCAACCATAAATAGATGAAACTGAGACCTAAAAATGCCTAGTAACGGCGTTTTTGATCAGCAGGCGGACGAGGTGCAGTATCGCGCAGACGGAAAATAATACGGGCTTGGGTTAAGTCGGACGGACTCATTTCGACTTTCACGCGATCGCCAGGATTAATTCTGATAAAGTTTTTGCGGAGACGGCCCGAAATTCTTCCGAGCACCACGTGCTTGTTAGGAAGTTCAATGCGGAACATAGTTCCAGGTAACACCTGTAGGATTTTGCCTTCGAGTTCGATAACGGGTTCTTCTGCCATGCCTTGTAGGCTCTATCCATGCAGGGAAAGGGTCAAAGTCAACACCTCGTATAAAAGAAAGTCATCCCCGCTTGCCAGCAGCCTGCGACTTTAGATTGTTTGAGTATGGAAAGTGAAAACAGCCCAATTAGGCCGCCCTTAAGCTGCCCCTTTGATAAGCTTCATCCTTCACAATTAGTCCGTGATGATAAATTTTTCATGTCACTCGCATTCAATTTAGCGGTGGATTCCTGGCGAATTGATGAAGTGCCCATCGGTGCAATCATTGAACGTGGTGGAGAAATTATCGCCGCCGCCCATAATGAAGTCGAACGCGCAGGCGACCCTACTGCACACGCAGAAATTTTAGCCATCACCCAAGCCGCTAAAAAAATTGGCGATTGGCGACTTAACGACTGCACTCTCTACGTCACCAAAGAACCCTGTCCGATGTGTTCGGGGGCGACGATTATGAGTCGACTGTCCCGCGTAGTCTTTGCCTGGGGTGATCCCAAAATGGGCTGCATGGGCGGAGC
>JBAXUJ010000161.1:0-2832 GCA_037129735.1 Opitutia bacterium
GAAGATGAATTAAAGAAAATTCAATTTAGATTTCCACAACCTCCACGCTCGGGCTTGAAAGTCGTAAATCTCGAACACATCCAACAATCCTATGGAGATCACGTGGTTTATCAGGATCTCAATTTCACGTCAGAACGAGGACAACGTATTGTGTTGGTCGGACCCAATGGTGCCGGTAAATCCACGCTCTTAAAAATCTTAGCCAACGTTATTCCAATCCAAGGCGGCCTGCGGGAATTAGGAAGTAATGTTATCCCTGGTTACTTCGCGCAGAATCGCGTCGATAGCCTTAATCCCAGTCTCACCGTATTAGAAAACGTGATGGAATTACGGACAACGGATAACAAGCTCACCGAACAACAAGCACGAGGGCTTTTAGGGTCATTTTTATTCAGGAAAGACGATGTTCATAAGCCCGTGAAAGTTCTGTCGGGTGGAGAAAAGTCCCGTTTAGCTTTGGTTCGTCTGCTCGTTAATCCGCCTAATTTATTACTGATGGATGAGCCGACCACTCACTTAGATATGGGATCGATTGATGCACTGATCGGAGCTCTTAAAACTTACGAAGGAACACTGATTTTTATTAGTCACGACGTTCACTTTATTAAAGCCATTGCCCAAAATGTATTGCACGTACACTCCGGCCGCCTGACGCCCTACTCTGGTAACTACGATTACTATTTAGAAAAATCTAAAGCTACTAATGAACGCGCTGCTTTGACTGCAGGATTCACGGATGGTCGTCCGGTGCAAAATACGAAAGCAGTTGAGAAGGTATCCAAGCCTATTGAATCGAAACCGAATCCAGCTGATATCAAAAAAGCCAAAAACGAGGTTACTAAATTAGAGCAAAAAGTCACGGAATTAGAAGCCAAGCAGGCGAAGCTCATGGCCGTACTCAGCGATCCAGCGACTTACACCCAGGGAACCAAGGTGGCCGAGTTGAATGCAGAATTAAAGGCGACTAATGAAGCCCTTGCCTCAACAACCCAGCTTTGGGAACAAGCGGCGACTCGACTAGCGACCCTTTCTAAGTAATGATGGGTCTATGCGGAAGGTCTTACTATTCTTATTAATAGCCTGTCTTACCCAGCAGACTCAGGTCTTAGCCCATATTTCCGGCGAGGAGCTCAGTGCTGCGGCTAATAAAGTTCTGAATTCACTCAATGAAAATCAGCGAGCAAAGGCCTGTTTTGATTTCGATAATAAAGAACGTACGCATTGGATTTACGTGCCCAGTGTTCGCCTCGGTTTGCCCATTAAAGAATTAACCGAAGCACAGCAAAAACTCGTGCAGGATTTATTAGCGACGTCGCTCTCACCTGTCGGAAAAAATAAAGTCTTAGGTGTCCAGTTACTGGAAGAATATTTACGGGTTAAGGAGCAAGGAAAAGGTCAGTTCGTGAGAGATCCTGGACTCTATTATATTTCCTTTTTTGGAACGCCGACTGCGAATGGCACTTGGGGTTGGCGCTGGGAAGGTCATCACTGCTCGCAGAACTTCACCATAGTAGACGGCAAACTTACAGGGGCTACACCTTCATTCGTGGGTGCAAATCCAGGAAAGATTAATGACGATAAGAGTACAGATAATGGATTTGAATTACTCGCCTTTGAAGACCTCCGAGGCCGTGAATTGGCACGATTGCTCACACCCGAACAATTTAAGAAGGCGCTGATAAAGGGCGAGACACCTAAAGATGTTGTTACTAAAAATACTCCTAAGCTTTTACCAACGACACCACAGGGAATTTCTTTGAGAGAACTTTTACCCGAACAGAAAAAAATTCTCGGTCAGATCATTATGGAATACGTTGGAAGAGCCCGTCCTGATTTTGCGATTCAAGAGATGAAAGAAATCTCGGCGACGTCGGAGGACCTTATTTATTTCGGGTGGTCGGGCGGACTCGAAGTAGGACAAGGACATTATTACTGCGTACAAGGTCCTAGTTTTCTATTTGAATTAGATAATACGCAAAATAACTCCAACCATGTGCATACCGTCTGGCGCGACCTGAAGAAAGATTTTGGGTATGACGTATTAGCCGAGCACCTCAATACGGCGCACGGAAAGTAATAGAGCCCCTATTTATCGGGCTAAATCCCCTTCCCGCTTGCGACTATCGTTTTCGTTGGTTGGATAGGGCTTATGGCTGGGTTAACAACCATTCGAAATACTAATGCCCTCTGGGGAGCGGTCGGGGTCAGCACCCTTGAATCACTTGGATTAAAGCATGTGGTCATTTCTCCGGGATCACGTTCAACCCCTTTAGCCTCTGCTTTTGCAGAATCCAAAAAAATAATTTCGTATTCTGTTTTAGATGAACGCTCCGCAGCCTTTTTTGCGTTAGGCATCGCCAAAGCATCGCGTCAGCCCGTGGCACTTTTATGCACCTCGGGTACCGCAGTCGCGAATTATTTACCAGCGGTCATTGAAGCGCGTTTATCAGCGACCCCATTAATTATTTTATCAGCGGATCGTCCACCTGAGTTGCGCGACTGCCATTCGGGTCAGACCGTCACGCAAAATAATATTTTCGGAGTATATCCAGTCTGGGCAACAGAAGTTGCCGCACCATCGAGCGAGATGAATCTTTTGAGATATTGGAGGCAGACTTTGGTCGATGCTTGGCAGCGTGCACAAGGACCCGTGACTGGTCCGGTTCATCTCAATTTACCGTTTCGCGATCCACTAAACCCTGGAGAAAAAGAACAAGGGTTTAAAATTCCCAAGGGTTTTAATCTTAAGACTTTCACGACTCTGCCCCATACGCTGAGCATTACCCCTAATTTATTGCCTGAAAGTCTTGCCACCCTACTTCCTAAAACCGA
>JBAXUJ010000162.1:0-2826 GCA_037129735.1 Opitutia bacterium
ATCGAGCAAATGATAACGCATTGATCTTTATGATCTCGCATCACTTCCATTTCGTATTCTTTCCAACCCAATAAACACTCTTCAACGAGGACTTCATGAACCGGTGACGCATCTAAACCACCTTGCACCATTTGTTCATACTCTTCGCGGTTGTAAGCGATACCTCCGCCTGTTCCGCCGAGGGTGTATGAAGGACGAATAATAATGGGAAATTGTCCACCGATGAGTTCTACCGTGGCGCGAGCCTCTTCGAGATTTTTAATGACGCGGGAGCGCGGAACATCGAGTCCGATTTCCAACATTAACTTTTTAAAGATTTCGCGATCTTCGCCGCGCTCAATTGCATCTTCTTTAGCACCAATTAATTCTACCCCATATTTAGCGAGCACACCTGTGCGGGCGAGTTTGAGCGAAAGATTTAACGCTGTCTGACCACCGAGTGTCGGAAGAAGTGCATCCGGTTTTTCTTTAGCGATGATTCTTTCAACCGATTCAACAGTGAGTGGTTCGATGTAAGTGACGTCCGCTGTTTCTGGGTCCGTCATAATCGTCGCTGGATTTGAATTAACTAAAATAACTTTGTAGCCCTCTTCGCGCAGAGCCTTACAAGCCTGCGTTCCTGAATAATCGAATTCACAGGCTTGGCCTATGATAATAGGGCCGGAGCCGATGATGAGGATGGTTTTGATATCGGTCCTCTTTGGCATAATTTAACGCAGAGAGTCATCGACTCGTCAAAGGGGGGTCAAGTGGGGAGTTTAAACATTTTCGAGAAACTCTTGCACGGGGTGACCAAGCTGACATCACTAGGGGTGTGGATATTATAAGAATCAGTGGAATCAGGTCTTTCGGACACCATGGCGCCCTCCCCGAAGAGAAGCGCCTAGGCCAACGTTTTACCGTGTCGGTCGACCTCGAAGTGGACACCCGCCCCGCTGCCGCAACCGATGATTTAAAACTCACCGTAAATTATGCAGAAGTTATCCGTACGGTTGAGGCTCAACTTACTGGAAAACCCGTTTATCTTATCGAAACCCTGGCTCAACAAATAGCTGCACACTTACTCGGAACCTTTCCCGTAGTTAAGGCCGTGACGGTCGAAGTCACCAAGCCCTTCGCCCCAGTAGCCGCTGATTTTGAGGCTATTTCCGTTAAAATCCGCCGCGAGCGCATCTAAAATGGGTGAGCGCCAATTCCTTCTCGGATTGGGCAGTAATATTGGGAATAGGGCTGATTTTATTGGCCAAGCTATTCAAAAAATCGGCCAAATTCCCGGGGTCGAGCTATTGGCTATTTCCCAGGCATTTGACTCAGATCCCGTTGGCTACACCGACCAAGAAAATTTCTTAAATCTTTGTATTGCAATAACTTACAAAGAGAATGCTGAATCCCTTCTTACCGCAACCGCCAAGATCGAATCGGAGCTTGGACGGGTGCGTACTATTAAAGACGGACCGCGGACCATCGATATCGATCTCTTATTTTGTGAGCAGGAAGTTTTTCAATCAACGAATCTCGCACTCCCCCACCCGCGTTGGAGTGAGCGGAGTTTTGTCGTTTTTCCACTAAGGCAAATGCTTCAATCTCCAGCTCTCGTCAAAGAGAGTCGGTGGGATTGGCTAAGGGCGGAGGTCGCGCGAAATAATATCGGCAGCGAAGGCCTCCGTTTATGGAACGGCCCCACTCCCTGGAATACGACGACGAACTAAAGCCCTCTCGCTTCGGACACTGCCCGGCACTGTGGCTAGCTCTCCCGATTCTTTTCGGTGAGAGCTTAGACAGTTTTTATCCCGTCCCAGTTTTTATATTATTAATTTTAAGTTTATTTTTTCTGAGTTGGCTGTGGATAAAAATCCGCAGCGCCCGGCAAAGTCAGATCGCTCTAGTAGCGGTGGGTATTTTGTTAGGGGCGGCCTGGCATCAAGTAAAACTCCCGCCGCAAACTTTTTTAGAGGTCGAAGGAAAATTAACTGAACTCTCTATTGCGATTGAACATGCTAATACTAATCGCGAAGGCAGTGGTTGGACGGGTTTAGGAATGATTACCGATAAAGGTGAATTTTTTCGTCGGCGCATTGCGCTATCGGTCAAAGGCGGTACTCCCGCTCAAGGGTGCGAATTGAAAATGAGTGGGTGGATTTCAGCAATTGATGAAAACCCACAAGGTTATGATGCGTGGGTAAAATCTCAAGGGGCGACACTTAAACTCGGTAATGGAAAAGTTATCGGACTACTTGAAAAGCCAACGGAGTTTGCCGTGTGGTGTCAACGAACCCAAATAAAATTGGAACGGTGGTTGAGCACCTTGCCCTGGGAAGATGCCGACGGAGGTGCACTTTTATCGGCGACACTCTTAGGCCGCACGGCGCTTTTACCACCCGATGCTAAAGTGGCATTTACCCAAACAGGCACACTTCACTTATTTGCGATTAGCGGATTACATATCGCCGGCATGGCGGCGGGGATGCTTTGGTTTATTCGAAAACTACATCTACCTGAAAAACCCTTAGGTGTGATTATCTTAAGTCTACTTTGGCTTTATGTGGAAGTCACCGGAGTTTCACCGTCATCCACTCGAGCTTGGATCATGGCGACTTTCATTTGGGTGGGACAAGTGAGCGAGCGATCCACCTCAACCCTACAATCACTCGCTCTCGCCTGTGCCTTTACGCTCATCCTTCAACCCGAAGCGATTAATGATCCAGGCTTTCAGTTAAGTTATGTGGCCGTGGTTGCGATTATTTTAGTCGGAGCTCCCGCCGCCCAAATACTCAATCAGCCCACCACCGAAGAAAAATTAATTCCCGCAAAAAGCCAAACCTGGTC
>JBAXUJ010000163.1:0-2818 GCA_037129735.1 Opitutia bacterium
TCCGAAGGTTATGGTGCAGAGTTTTCCTACAATGGCACACTTTTCGATACGAACCCCCAAAAGGCAGATTTGTGGTGTCAGAGAATAATAGGTCGCGAAACATAACTACTAAAAACTATTCCCTGATTTGAATTAGACATTAAATTGGTCTATGTGATGTAATATTATTAAATAATTACAAAAGTACATACAACTGGGTCTGAAAATGAAAGTTTGCAAAGGTGTTCTAAGGCGGATTTGGTAGGTTTCCCTGAATTATAGCCCCCAAACACGCTTAAAATCTATTTATGAGTAATATTTTTGAATTTAGAGATAATATACTCAGCTATTACCAGAAATTCAGTACGCGCTTTGCCAATATAGCTGCTGAAGATATACGTACCTACGTTCAGAATGAAAGTGCTGAGGGTCGTTTTTGGCCTGATCCCGTTTTACAGATTAATGCTAACTATCTTCGTGATAAAAATGTAACTGAACTTTCTGGACCCAGAGGCTTACTTCACCCTCAGACTGCAAGTTTCTTTTCAATTAAGAAAGAGGAAAAGCCCCCGATACCATTCCATCTTTTTAAGCATCAAGTTTTTGCTATTCAACAAGCTCAAGCAAAAAAAAGTTATGTTGTTACTACCGGAACAGGATCTGGAAAGTCGCTTACATATTTTATTCCCATCGTTGATGCGGTTTTACGTGCTAGGGCAGCTGGCGATTCTACTAAGAGAACGCGTGCAATCATTGTGTATCCAATGAATGCTCTAGCAAATAGTCAGTTAGAAGAAGTTAAGAAATTCACTGATAATTTAACTGGTAATTCTGTATCAGTAGAGCGCTATACGGGTCAGGAAGATAAGGATAAACGGTCATACATTGCCAAGAATCCGCCAGATATTTTGCTCACCAACTTTCAGATGTTGGAGTATCTTCTTACCCGATTCGGTGAAGATGATAAACAGGTTTTAGCTAATTGCCAAGGGCTTGAATACTTGGTGCTCGATGAACTTCACACTTATCGCGGACGACAAGGTGCGGATGTTGCATTACTTGTGCGTCGCGTGCGTTCACGACTTAAAGCCAATAAGATGCTTTGTATCGGAACTTCTGCTACAATGTCTTCCTCGGGTGATGAAGATGAGCGCAGACGGGTTGTATCACGTGTAGCTACCAAACTTTTCGGTACAGAAATTTTACCCGAATCGATCATCGGTGAAACTCTTGAGCGAGTAACCAATCCATCTGCTAGTTTAGAGGATGTTAATCCACTTTTAGCAAAATCGATTAAAGAGCCTTTACCTTCTTCTGATTATGAAATTTACCGAGATCATCCTGTAGCAGTTTGGGTTGAACTAAATATGGGTATAGAAGACAGACCAGGAAAGCCTCCGCGTCGTGCTAAACCTATTTCTTTAAAAGTAGCATCGGAACAGTTTGCTAAGGATGCTGGAAATGGAGTCACGAAAGAGCAGGCAGCTGCTTATCTCAAAAAATTTCTTTTAGCCGCATACGAGGTAAAGCATCCCGAGGATTCCAAAAGAAGTTTTTTTGCATTCCGTCTTCACCAATTTATCAAGGGTGCAGGTACGCTACGTACGACTCTTGAGCCTGCTAGCACTCGTTTATTTAGTTTAGACGGACAAGTTTATGCCTCAAATCGCCCCGAGGGTACTAGATTTTATACATGTCACTTTTGCCGAAACTGTGGACAGGAGTATCTGCCTGTAATCAAATCACAGACCGGATATAATCCTCGAACAATTGATGACGTGCCTAAAGCTGACGGCGAAGAAATTCTAGCTACTGGATATCTTGCACCTCTTAATCCATCAACGAAGTTTCCTGATTCCTTTGATGGCAATGAGGAGAATCTACCAGACGACTGGCTTGAGCCAGAATCAGATGTTGTAAAAGTCAAAAAGTCATTTCTTAAAAAGATTCCTACTCTCGTTCAAGTCGCTACCAATGGAGATTCCGTTAGTGGCGACTCACGAAGTTCGATTAAAGCATGGTTCCTGCCTGGAAAATTCAGTTTCTGTGTTAGTTGTAAAGTCGCATATGAGGCCAATGGTCGAGACTTCAATCGTCTAGCTGGCCTATCGGGCGAAGGTCGTTCCTCCGCCACTACCGCAATTGTTTATTCATCGCTTCGTCGGCTTTTTGAAGGTGAAGCACCAAAAAAGGGTGATCCTGATTTCCGTAAACTTTTAGCATTTTCAGATAACCGCCAGGATGCCGCACTACAAGCGGGTCATTTTAATGACTTTATTTTCCTTCTCACGTTAAGAGGTGCATTAATGTCGGCGCTCAAGTCTTTCCCTAACGGTGTGACAGTTTCTGATTTAGCTGATCATGTTGTAAAAGCTCTTGGATTTGGTCCAGGTAATGAGGCTGCACTTAATGAGTTTTTAGAAAATCCAAACCTAAAAGGTAGTGCATTGACTGAAGCTGCGGCAACGCTTCAGTTTATTGTAGGTTACAGATTACTTTTTGATCTTCGAAAGGGTTGGCGCTTTAATCATCCTAACTTAGAGCAACTTGAGTTGTTAGACGTTCGCTTAAAGAACCTTGAATCATTTGCTGCAGATATTGAAACTAAAAAAGATGCTCCGGAACTTTTTGCGAAATTAAGTCCTGAGGGTCGCCGTAAATTTATTCAAGAGATTGTAGTCCAAATGCGTAGACAGTTGTGCATTGCGGCTGATCAATTTGCTTCGAATCGACATGAGACTATCAAAGGTGCCGCACGTCGTGTTCTTCGTGCGCCATGGATTTTTAATGATGATGAGGATTTGAGCAATGGATCTTACTTGGTAATGAACACCGTTAA
>JBAXUJ010000164.1:0-2808 GCA_037129735.1 Opitutia bacterium
GTGCGAAACTATCCTATTTTCCCAATAAAAATGAGGCAATTTGAGAATTAACTCAAACTGGCGAGTACTTCGGCGAGTTTTGACGCGTCGGTACCACCACCCATAGCAGCATCGGGCTTGCCTCCGCCTTTGCCACCGAGTCGGCCACAAGCATCGGCCACAATCTTGCCAGCTTGATGTCCGGCCTTCACGGCGTCGGCACCGCAGTTAACGACTAAGGAAACTTTTCCAGCATTCACACTCGCTAAAATAATGACAGCGGAAGCGCCTACTTTGCCTGCTACTTTCGCTCCTAGTTCACGAAGCTCGACCGGATTTTCCATCGCTACTTGTTTCACGACAAAACTTAAGCCGTTTTTAATTTTCGCTTCGTGGGTTAATTGATCCGCTAACTGTGAAGCTTCTTTATCGCGATAAACTTTTAATTTCTTTTCTGCAGCATTCGCTTGTTCGCTGAGCGCATCAATTTTCTTAGTTAACTCTGATACTGGTGTATTGTGAGTGTGTGCTAAGGATTTTAAAATTTCGGATTCCTGACGTGCTCGATCATAAGCTGCTAATCCAGCAACAGCTTCAATACGACGAACGCCGGCCGCGATGGCACTTTCTCCGATAATACGGAATAAGCCGATTTCACCAGTGCTTCTGACGTGCGTTCCTGCACATAATTCCATCGACCATCCATTGAGTCCATGAGCCTTGCCACCCACTTGAACCACACGAACGTTTTCACCATATTTATCGCCGAAGAACTGCATGATATCAGCACGGCCTTTAACCTCGGTGAGTTTAACTTCCTTCCAGGAAACGACTTCGTTCGCTAGAATGCGTTCATTTACGAGATGTTCAATGTCCGCTAATTGATTGGGTGAAAGGGCCTGCCCGTTGAAATCAAAAGTAAGTTTATCAGGTGCAACTGCTGAACCTTTTTGCGAAGCTTCTTTAGAAACCACTTCGTGCAGTGCCCAGTGCAGAATGTGGGTCACGGTGTGGTGACGTTGGATAGCGTTACGACGAGATTGATCGAGCGTCACAGTGACCGTCGCACCTTCTTCAGGTGTATCGCTGCCTTCAATAATATGCACAGTGGTTTGACCTGACTTCTGTGTATCCACGATGCGCCATTCGCGACCACCGGCAGATAAAATTGCACAATCACCGACCTGTCCGCCCATTTCTGCGTAACAAACGGTGCGACTAAGAATGACCACATTGCGATCTTTGATTTTAGCGACCTGTAATACTTTGGCTTCAGTCGTAGTTAAATCGTAACCAACAAATTCTGTCGCGTGATCAGCTTTAACATCGGAGAGAGTAATGACTTCTTTTTTCTGCGCAGCACGTGCACGTGCACGTTGCTCTTCCATCAGTTTTTCAAAGCCTTCGCCGTCGACCGTTAAACCGCGTTCGCGGGCCATTAATTGGGTTAAGTCTAAGGGGAAGCCTTGTTCATCGTATAAACGGAAGGCAAGGGCGCCGGTAATCGCACCGCCGGCTTTGAGCTTCGATGCAGCTTCTTCAAACAGAGCGATACCTTTATCGAGTGTTCGATTAAAGGATTCTTCTTCGGCGCGAATCACGTCCGCGACAATTGCACGACGAGTGCGAATCTCCGCGAATGTATCGCCCATCGTTTCAGCAAGTACATCCACTAACTTGTGGAAGAATCCGCCTTTAAGACCGAGAGTGCGACCATAACGAACAGCACGACGGAGAATGCGTCGTAAGACGTAGTTGCGATCAGTGTTTCCTGGCTGAATGCCATCAGCGATAGCAAATGAGAGAGTACGGATGTGGTCGGCAATCACACGGAAGGCGACGTCCACTTTTTCCTGTTCATTGTCACCAGTCGATCCAGCAACGGGAAGCGTCGAACAATATTTTTTACCTGAAAGTTCTTCGAGTCGACGGAACAGCGGTGAGAAAACATCGCTCTCGTAATTCGAAATCGTACCGGAGAAATCTTTGAAGTTCTTCGTGCATTGCATGATGCCGGCTACGCGCTCAAAGCCCATACCTGTGTCTACGTGACGAGCGGGGAGGGGTGAGAAAGTACCATCAGGATTGGCGTTAAACTGAATGAAAACGAGATTCCAAATTTCCATGCAACGTGCGTCGCTGCCGTTCACAAGTTTGCCTTGGGTGTCACCATTAGGCGTTAAATCAACGTGCAGTTCGGTGCAAGGACCACAGGGTCCAGTGTCACCCATCATCCAGAAATTATCTTTTTTATTTCCGTTAACAATATGGATGGCGGGATCAAGTCCTGCGGCGCGGAATTTTTCTGCCCACGCATCCCAAGCTTCTTGATCGAATTCAGCTGGATCACCGTTCGCTTTATTCGGAGAGTAGACAGTTGCGTACAATCGATTCTTGGGGAATTTCCAAACTTCAGTAATCAGCTCCCAGGCAAAATCAATTGCCTCACGTTTGAAGTAATCGCCGAACGACCAGTTTCCGAGCATCTCGAAAAAAGTGTGGTGATAAGTATCGAGACCCACGTCTTCTAAGTCGTTATGCTTTCCGCCGGCACGAATACATTTTTGAGTATCGGCAGCGCGGCCGGGTTTATAGGGACACTGAGTTTGACCTAAGAAGATGGGAACGAACTGATTCATGCCCGCGTTCGTGAAGAGCAAGTTCGGGGAGTCAGGCATCAGGCTCGACGAGGTAACGATCGAGTGCTGCTTAGACTTAAAGAAGTCGAGGAACGATTGACGAACTTGCGCGGAGGTCATGGACGGTAAAAGGGATAAGGTATAGGGGTGTTCTATCCTTTGGTAGGGTCAAAAGAAAAGTATTAAACCC
>JBAXUJ010000165.1:0-2794 GCA_037129735.1 Opitutia bacterium
CTTCTTTCGCCAGAGGGTGCGGCCACCCAAACGTGAAACCCTTGCTTAACGCAGGCACGAACTAAATTCTGAAAGAAAGCAGCTCCGATGCCATCATCATTGGTAACAAGAATTGTGGGCGCTGGAGTCATAAGCCGAAGAGTGATAAAACTTGGCTAACGAGCAATGCGGAAGGCAAAGATTATTTTACCGAAAACTTCGTATCCAATTCAGAAATCTGATCCCTTAGCGCGGCGGCCGTTTCAAAATCTTCATTTTTGACCGCCTCGGCGAGTTCTGCTTTCGCTTTTTGGAGGCGATTTTTTAAATCAATTTCTGAAGGCTGCGGACGGCGACCCGCATGTGAGATACCTGGCTGAATGCGTGACAGGGTGGGTAGTATTTCTTGTGTATGAGCCTCGTAGCATTGGGGGCAGCCAATACGGTGGGTCCGCTCAAAGTCCTCCCATCGGAAGCCACAGGATGGGCAGGATCCTTGGATTTTTGGCATAGGTATATCGAGCTTTATGCCTAGAATCTGTGAGGGTAGGTTACCAGCCAAGGGGGAGTTGATCGGGCTGGGGCAGTGTGCACAGGAGGAATAGGTTATAGCCTTTCCGCCAGCCACTAATGTAATGAAAAGTGTGCAGGGTTTTTTGCACTGGGTGCAAACTGGAGGGACTGGTTCCACGGTTAAGACTATAGAACTTTTTGTTTCTAATACAAGCCGGAGGCTTTCTTTTCGGTTGAAGCCAAGCCAAGTCCGTATTGCCTAGTCTACGATGTATTTAACCTTTCTTCCTGCGATACTCGCCGACACCGAAAAAGGCGCCATTTGGTATTTCAAACAAATGGATAGTCCAGGGCTCGCGGTCGCAGGTGTTCTGGTGATTTGTTCTTTTATTGGTTGGGGTGCAATGATCCAAAAATGGTCCGATGTACAAGAACTGCGCCGCCGCAATCACGGTTTTGATCGTCGACTGCGCGACCAAAATTCTGTCGTCGCTTTAAATTTTCCCGGAGGCACTAATCTTTCTCCTTACGAGTACTTGGTAGCTGAGGCAATTTCTGCTGTGCAAAGACACAAGGGACGTTTGGTAAAACAGTCCGATGTTCGTATGTGCATGGGTCACGTAGAAAACGCTCTGCAGCGTGGCGTGTCACGTACGATGGTGAAGTATGAAGACAAAATGGTTTTACTTAGTTCGCTCGTTTCGGGTGGTCCATTCTTAGGTCTCCTCGGAACCGTTTGGGGTGTGATGGTGACGTTTGGTGCTCTTACCGAAAAAGCAAGTATCGCTCAATTAGCACCGGGTGTTTGTGGAGCTCTCGTTACCACTACGCTGGGTCTGTTGGTCGCAATTCCTGCCACGTTCGGATATAATTATTTATTAACTCAGGTGAAAATCATGTCCACGGAGTTAGAAAATTTTGCGAGTACTTTAGCGGATCGTATTGAGTTGGAACTCGAAGGCGAAGCGCGTGCCAACTTCGAACAACTACAAGAACGTGAAGCATTGCGCCGCGCTGCCCAAGCAGCACAGGGTCCAGCGGCCAGTGCTTCAGCAACTATTCAACCCACAGTTATTCCAACGGATTCACCTAGTCAGTCGACAGCACTTCCAGGTTGGGAGGATGCGCAATAGTTCATGGCACGTTCTTTTTCCAAGCCCCACCGGTTGCATGTGATGAACGAGTTAAACGTTACACCCATGCTGGATTTGTGTTTTTGCTTACTGATTATTTTTATGATTGCGACGCCGGTCTTAGAGCAGACCACGGCCGTTAATTTACCCAAAGCTGAAAAAGGTTCGGGCAAGCCAGCGGACACGAAGCAACAATATCGCTTTGTGTCTATTGGTCGTGATGGTTCTTTTACGATGGGTGGAAAAGCACTAACCAAATCTCAATTAGAGAGTGAGTTTGGGTTGATCGCTGCGATGGCAGAATCCGCACAACCGATTGTTCGTATTCGTGGTGATGCCACTTTGCCTTATCAAAAAATTATTGATGTCATGTCCTTGGCGAAAGCTAAAGGTCTAACCAAAGTCGGACTGGACACAGAAATCCGTTAATATGGCCAGCGACAGCAAAGGCGTTATTGGTTCAATCGCAGTTCACGTCGGCATTATCGCTGTTCTCGTGGGTGCCTCTTGGTATGCCGCCCGCCAATCTGGAAAGTCACTCGAGCCAGTGGATCCGCTCTTGGTTGATTTAAACGGTATTCCTGGACGTCGACCCGGTGAAGTGGGTAAAGCCGATGGCGTTGCTCAAGGTCAGGAAACAGGAACGAAAAAAGGCGTATCGATGGTAAAAATTAAAAAATTTGATTTCGAAAAAAATACCGAAGAGTCCGCCGCCCAAAGTGAATCGAGTCGTTCTCCGAGTTCCAAAAAAGCGACCAGTAAAAGTACTTCAAAAACAACTTTGAGTGAGTTTAATAATTCTAAAGGCGGAAAAGGAACCTCGTCGAAGGTTGCCGGAATTAGTGGTGTGTCGGTTAAGGCCGGACGAAACTACGGCAAGGGCGACAATGGCGGCGAGGGAGGCAGTGCCAGCGAACTACAAGTTTATGCAGGTGAAGTTAAGGCACGCTTTCAATCTGCTCTGACGAGTCTGGCTTCTGCTGAGGTTGATTTAGGCTCCGGAAACTGCGGCGTTGTTTTGAGGGTCGACGCCATGGGTAATGTCAATTTCTCGAGCTGGATTAATAAGCCCCAAAATTCACAAATCGCTTCGATTGTGAAGCAGGCGATTGCTCAAATCGGCAATTGTGGAAGTCCTCCCGGTAAGAAGGCATTCCAAATTGATTTAA
>JBAXUJ010000166.1:0-2780 GCA_037129735.1 Opitutia bacterium
CGTTGACGGGAGAAGAGCCAGTCGCGCAGTTTAAAATTAACCGCGAGTTTACCTTGGCCTTTAGCGGCGAGGTCGGCGGTAATTTTCTTTTTGGTTTCGCTGGCGGAAAGACCGTTGAACGGTCCCGAGTTCACCATGGGGCCGTCTTCGGTCCAAGGCTTTTCTTGAACATCGATGGGTTCTTTGGATCCGACAACTTGAATGATCGGTAAATTAAATTGTTTGGCGAATTCCCAGTCGCGAGTGTCGTGAGCTGGGACGGCCATGATAGCGCCTGTGCCGTAACTCATGAGAACGTAGTCAGCGGTCCAGACAGGAATTTTATTTCCGTTAACGGGATTGATGGCGTAGCTACCAGTGAAGACACCCGTTTTTTTCTTATCAGCGAGATCGGTACGTTCGAGGTCGGATTTATTGCGAACTGCAGCGACGTATGAATCGACATCCGCTTTTTGTGCGACCGTGGTAAGTTTGCTGATGAGAGGATGTTCAGGGGCGACGACCATGTAGGTGGCGCCGAAAAGAGTGTCGGGACGTGTGGTGAATACCGTGAGACTTTCGTTAGGAATATCGGCTAATTCAAATTTAACTTCGGCGCCTTCGGATTTTCCGATCCAATTTTTCTGAAGTCGTTTAGTTGAATCGGGCCAATCCAGTTGATCAAGTCCTTCGATTAATTTATCGGCGTAGGCGGTGATACGTAGGACCCATTGGCGGATAGGGCGACGTTCGACTGGATGATTACCTCGTTCGGATCGTGGGCCTTCTTTGGTGTTAAGAACTTCTTCGTTTGCGAGAACCGTACCGAGAGCGGGGCAGAACCACACAGGTTTTTCGGAAACGTAAGCGAGGCCGTGACGGAAAAGTTTTAGGAAGATCCACTGCGTCCAACGGAAATATTTTTCATCGGTGGTGGAAAGTTCACGATCCCAGTCGATGCCGAAGCCGATCATTTGAAGTTGGCGACGAAAGTTATCGATATTTTTGCGAGTCTGAAGGGCCGGATGTTCGCCGGTGGCGATGGCGTGTTGTTCGGCGGGAAGTCCGAATGCATCCCAGCCCATTGGGTGGAGTACATTGAAGCCTGAAGCTTTTTTATAGCGTCCTAAAATATCAGAAGCCGTGTAACCTTCCGGGTGTCCGATGTGTAAGCCTGCACCTGAGGGGTACGGGAACATATCGAGTACGTAGTATTTCGGTTTTCCGCAGTCGGTAGGTTCGGTACGAAAAGTGGAATGACTTTTCCAATAGGCCTGCCAGCGCTGTTCGAAGGCGGTAAAGTCGTAGGCTCCTTGAGAGTGTTCCATGAATATGAGCAGATAGGAGAGTTGGGGCGAGGCTGGCAAGGATTTGGAGAGGGAACTTGCCTAGAGTGGGGGTGCAGTTGTACCGTAAAACGGGATTACTTTATTATTATGGCAGAACACCTACATCCTTACTGGCGAATGAAGTATATTCAAAGTCGCAAAGACCCGCAGGCCGGGAGTCCCTTTGCGGGACTATTAGCTTTGGGTGACGATCAGAAGGCTTTGATTCTTCACCGTGGACGAACCTGTTTTGTTATTTTAAATAATTTTCCCTACAACCCAGGTCACTTAATGGTTTTGCCCAATCGTGAAGTGGGACAATTGGGAGAACTAACCACCGAGGAACGTGCGGAAATGATGGACTTGCTCGTTAAGTGTCAGTCCGTTCTACAAAAAGTCATGACACCTTCGGGTTTCAATATGGGCATCAATTTAGGTCGCGCGGCAGGCGCCGGAATTCCGACCCATTTGCATTTTCACATCGTTCCACGCTGGGATGGGGATCACAATTTTATGCCGGTGATTGCCGACACACACGTTCTACCTCAAGCCTTAGATGATTTGTGGTTAAGACTTAAGCCTGTTTTTACAGAGCTGAAATAAATGAAATCTAAAAGTAAAATAAGATTAGTCGAAGTCGCCGTACGACATCCGTCGATTAAAGTCAGAGATAAGAGTGTGATTAAACTCATTCAAACTTTGGATACAGCGAAGTCCTACGTTTGTCCGGCAGGAGATATTTCGGTGGTTTTTGTGAATGATGCGGAGATCAAAAAAATTCATAAAGATTTTATGAACGATGCCACTGTCACGGATGTGATTACCTTTGTGGGAGAGGATCATCCCGTAGAGCCTTTTGCGGGGGAAATTTGCGTTAACCTGGATCAAGCTAAGCGAGTGGCTAAAGCCCACGGGCATACTTTTGAAGAGGAAGTGAGTCTTTATGTAGTACACGGTTGGCTGCATTTGACGGGGTTGCGCGATAAGAAGTCGGTTGAAGCAAAAAAAATGCGCGCCGCGGAGAGTTTTGCCTTAGCTTATATCGATCATCATAAAGCTTGGATTAAAGTTTCTCGCTCTGGGCGTTCGAAGTAGTTTATTTCAGCTTATGCAAAAAACTGTCGTCATTCATTCCGGAGGAATCGATTCGACAGTATTATTGGCACATTTACTTTCGGAAGGTAGAGAAGTGTATGCGTTGAGTGTGGATTATGGTCAGCGTCACCGCCGAGAAATTGAAGCGGCCAAAAAACTTTGTGAATTTTATAAGGTAAAGCATCAGGTCGCTGACTTGCGTGCTTTGGCTCCTTTGTTCGGTGCCAATGCGCTCACGGATCAAAAGGTGGCTGTGCCCGAGGGACATTATGAAGAGCTCTCGATGAAGGCTACCGTGGTTCCTAATCGCAATATGTTATTTATTTCGGTAGCAACTTCTTGGGCGATTTCTTTGAAGGCAAAGACTGTAGCTTATGG
>JBAXUJ010000167.1:0-2779 GCA_037129735.1 Opitutia bacterium
GAAGCCGCGACCGTTGCTTTTTCATGGGCATGAAAAGTAATCGTTAGGTCTTCAACTTTTAATAAAGGTGTAGCCGACATCGTTGTGATTATGAAAGTTTAAATAGAGAAGGGAAAGGCAGAAGATTGATTATTCGGTGCGCCACTGATCAAAAATGTGCGTGGTGGGTGGAAGTTTATCAGCAGGCGTCAGAGATTGAAACCATTGTGGACGTTTTAAAATAGTCTGAATACGCGACTTTTCATTAGGATCTATCCAGAATAGGCCAGTGCTGAGTGGGTCATCGCTGGTGCGTACATCAAAATGCGTCGGCCATTTTAGCCAATTCCAGTAGGCGAGTCGATAACTCGGCACGCAAAACGCGGGAATGAAACTTGCTTCGTCATGAATGAGTTGTTGAGCTTTGAAACTCAGTTGAATCATTTCGGATTTATCGGTCGAAGCTCGGAAGCGATCAATCAAGTCGGAGAGTTCCGGAATATGTGTTCCTGTGATGTTGTTGGTTTGTCTTTTGGCGACGGTGAGTCCGTCCACCGTTTTTTCTACAGCGTTATCGCCGTGATGGGATTGCCATAACTCAGGTTGTAATCCCGTTGCACCCCAGGCCCAGAAACATAGTTCGTGATTTTTCTCCATCACCTTGCGATACATCGTGGTGTGTTCGAGAACTTCAGGGCGATATTCGAGTCCGCATAGTTTCGCAGATTCGATTAGGGTAGGCAGGAACTTTCTGCGTTCACTATCATCCATGGTTAAACGAATGGAAAGTCGGGTACCATCGGGCTTGCACAGAATGCCGTCGGATCCCACTTCAGTAAATCCTGCTCGGGCAAAAGCGGCTTTGGCTAAGGCTGGACTAAATTTACGCGCTTTAATATTGGGATTAGTGAACTCTCCGTAACCTTGGCTGAATTGATTGAGACGTTCGTAATCACCGCGATAAAAGGTATCGATGACTCTTTGAAAATCTGTCGCGTGTTGTAATCCGATGCGAACATTTAAATCAGACAGCAGAGGCTTTAGCGTGTTAATATATAAACCAAAGGGCGGGCGAGGTACGTCATTAAAGAAGCGAGCCTTTTGAATAAATCCAGCTTGGTAAGGTTCGGTTAAATTGGCGCCATACCAGAACTTCGGTGTGCCCATGAAAAATAAATCACATTCACCTTGGAGGAAAATTTGGTGAGCTTTGTCCATTTCGCGAATCACTTTAAATTCGATGGCTTCGACGTTGTAGCGATGGGCCGTGTAGCGTTCGTCATCGCCCCACCAATGGGGTATGCGGCGTAGTGTTACACGTTGTCCGCGCACAAAATCTTCATCGGGAATGGTATAAGCACCCGTGGTGGGTTCGAATCGATCACCGTAAACTTTGCAATAATCGGGTCCGAAGTTTTTGTAGAATTGACGTGGGGTAGGATGAATCGAACCGAGAATATAAAGTGGGTCGGGCTTCTTGGAGGGTAAATGAATCGCGATGGTGTAATCATCGTACTTCGTAATCCCTGCAAATTCCTTGGTGTAAAAATCGTTATACCAAGCTTCATTAATCCACGGCGATTGATAGAGGTAGAAGGTGTAGAGATAGTCGTCGGCACTGACGGGTTGGCCGTCGGTGAACTTTGCTCGAGGATTAAGTTTAAAGTAGGCGGTGAGGCCGTCTTCCGAAATCGCCCAACTTGAGGCCAAGCAGGGAATCGGCTTCAGAGAATTAGGATGCAGCGTAATCAGCGAAAAATCATTACCGTCATACGCAATGCCTCGGAAACTATTGTTCGAATTGGGTCCGACTCGACGTAAGACCGGCGGGGTACCATTAATAAAATAATTAAGAACTCCGCCGCGTTTAGCTTGGGGTGACGCAAAGATGGGTTCTTGGGGGTCGCTTATCCATTTCAGATTTTTGGGAAGTGCGTCGGGTGAACTGAATTTAAAAAAGCCTGATTTTTCTTTGTAGTAAGCTTGTGCGTGTGGATCTTGATAAATCTCACTGAGGCTAGTTTCGGCACGCCCGATTAAAAAAACGAAACAGGCTAAAGTTTTTAAGATTAAATCTTTCATGAGTTGGAATCCTTTCCATGGAACGCTTCGCGCAGTCCTTCTCCGATGAAATTAACCATGATTAAAAGTGAAACCATGCAAGTAACGGTTGAAGTAATAATCCACCAGGCGTTCCAATTCTCCTTACCTTGACGAAGTAAATCTCCCCAAGAAGGCGTCGTGGGTGGAAGTCCAAAGCCTAAATAATCGAGAGACGACAATGAGGCGACCACAGCGGCGATGCTAAACGGCGCCATGGTAATGATGACTGACATCGAGTTGGGTAAGATGTGTCGGGTGAGAATTCTCCAGTCCGATGCACCGAGTGCTTTGGCTGCAGCTACATAATCACGAGCGGCTTCACGATAGGCGGCCGCGCGCATTTGATGAGCGATACCGATCCACGAAAACGCTACGAGAATTAAAACGAGAATGAATAGATTCGGTTCAAATAGCGTCGCTAGAAAAACGATTACATACAGGAATGGAATGTTCGACCAGATCTCGATGAAACGTTGCATGATGAGGTCGAACCAACCCGCCCAGTAACCCATGGCAGCGCCTAAAATCAGCCCGATAGCATAACTCGCCATCATGTAGATGATTGAGGCGATGAGTAAGATTTGAAAGCCGCCAAAAAGGCGAGCCAGCACATCGTGTCCCGACTCATCTGTGCCTAAAATATGTCCATCTAGACCTGGTGGACTCGGGTAGGGGACGAAGCTGTGGAGGTTGTCGG
>JBAXUJ010000168.1:0-2753 GCA_037129735.1 Opitutia bacterium
ATGTGAACTCCACTTCTAAGGCTGCATGGAAAGCGATTCTCGCCTCATTGCGTAATCAAAAACTCCCAGAAGGATCTACCCAATCTAATGGCACTCCATTAACACGATTCGCTCGCGCCTTCGGTGATAAATTTGATCCTAAATCAACTACAAGCACCCCTTGGAATACCTATCGCGAGTTAACGGACTCCGAAATCGATGAGCTTGCTGGTGCCGTGGTAAAAGAAGTTCGTAGACGCGGACCCTTTATGTCCCTCAGCGACTTTATTAATCGTCGCTTGGTTAATGATGATAATTTTGGCCTCAAGGGCGCACTCCAAGCTGCTATTGATGCTACCACCATTAACGACACAGCCATCACTAATGGCGGAGGTACATTTGCACCAGCCAAAGGCGTAGCCCTCAGTTCGCCTTATCTCCCGATTAAAGCAAATGACCGCTTCCCATCGATGCGTTCGATGAGCAAAACGAATAAAGATACTGATGTGACCGCCGCACTGGGGGCACCTGGAATCGTCACCCAGATGGACGTACTTAATTCCATCGGACCTAATCTTACTGCACGTTCCGATACCTTCGTGATTCGTGCGTATGGTGAAGCTTTCGATAACAACGGTCAGTCCATCGGTAAAGCTTGGGTTGAAGTGGTGGCACAACGTTCAACCGATTATATCGCCCTCGCCAACGAAGAGCCCAATATTCGCGCTCAGTTCTACCGTAATAACATCAATAGCAATTATTCTGACTACGAAACTAAGCCGACGACCGATCACTACAAGCGAAACACTTCGGCAGATACTACCAAGAATCAGTTAATTAACTTAAACCGAATTTTGGGCCGTCGTTTCAACACCATTTCACTTCGCTGGCTTAACCCTCAAGAAATTTAATCATGCGCACCCTTCGCTTTTTACTGCTTACACTCATCGGGCTCAGCTCCATCGGCTATGCTGCTAACGGGGCAAGCAAAGATGAGAAGACCCCAGCCCAGAGTAATAAAAAGGGAGCAAAACAAGAGGAAAAAAACTACAACATTCGCTTTGCGTGGTGGGAGGAGCCAGCCAATGTGCCCGATCTCTATGTACTTTCAGGAAATAAATATCTATCTGTTGCACCGCGCAATATGTCGATGTCCCCTGCCCTGGGACTTAACTGCGAAGAAAAAGTAGATCTCTTAAGAAAACTCGTTTCTGAAGAAAAAGATAATAACGGACGGCCCAAGGAGTCTTACGAAGTCTACGCATCCATTAACTTAATGCAGACCGATTCTCACGATGTGGGCATTTTACTTATTCCTAATAAGCAAAAAAATATCATTGGATCTCGAGTATTCGATTTTAGTGCACGCGGTTTCCCCTATGGCTCATTCATTGCCGTTAATGTCTCCCGTTCTAAAATCGCCTGTACGGTAGATGATAGTAATTTCGTCGTCATGCCTGGAACCCTCGCCCGCTCACCCAAACTCTTTACCGAACGCACTGTGGCTTATGTTGGCATGGTAGCTACGGACAGCAATGGGGTCGAAAATAAAATCGTTTCAACAAAAATGGTTTTTAATGAAAATATTCGCACACTTTACTTTATTATACCTTCATCCGATATCGGTAAATACGATGTCCGCTGTATTATGGATATCGATACGACACCTGCGAAGTCCTCAGAAAGCAGTAACACTTCCTCCGAAGATACGACAAGCAAAAGTCCTAAATCTAAAAAGGTTGCGCAGTAAGTTACTTCAGTCCGCTTGCCGCATCGCCATCAGCTAGCCAGACTACGCGTTTACTCAATGCGCGAAGAGTCTGACCTGGGTGTTGTTTAGGGTTATATTCACCCGAGCAAACCGCAGAGAGTGCCGGTGCTTTGGCTTTACCATTCACGAGGACAACAACCTTTCCGCACTCTGCCAAGCCCGCCTCAGTAATAGTTAGGCGCCAGCCCCTGCCAGGCCATTCGGTAGCGGTAAAACGCTCTGACTTGGCCCCTATCAGCGGACATTGAGGCCAGAGCGACGCAATGTGGCTATCGTCTCCTAAACCCAGCACACAGAGATCAAAGGTCTTCTGCGGAGACTGCTCTTTCCATGTTTGATTATAAATTTTGGCGGCCTCGGCGGGTGACTTGTCCACCGGCCAGGGATGATAATTTTTAGCGGAGACTTTCAAAGGGTTAAGAAGTCCACGCTGAGCATGACCAAAGTTCGAATCATCAGAATCTAAGGGCACGCAACGCTCATCACTGACGTGCCAATCAATTCGCGCAATGGCTTCAGCTGAAAGTGCGTTGTTTTTTACCGCCCAAGCATAAAAAGCTTTAGGAGTAGATCCACCGCTCAGACCCACACTCGCCCTGCCCTTGCTCGCGAGTTGATTAATTAAATTCGCTAACTCAGCAAACGACTCGTCGCGTGTCAGCACGTGAACTTCGCCGGCGAGTGTTTGGATTTTGTTACCCATGTTCAGAATATAAATGTTATAAGAGCCCACATTGCAACATCCCATGTCCCCTCGTCGAAAATGTAGACACAAAAAAGGCGTCCGAAGACGCCTTTTAAAACCTGCTTATGTTTTGGTGTTACTGACAAGCTTCGCAGGTGCCGCCATTGCGCATCGCTTCAATTGAGCATGCGTTCTTCTCTTCAGCGGTGAACTCTTTCTTCTCCATCTTGGTCTTACCTTCCATTGAAGAAGTTGCCTTCTCAATGTTAGATGCGCCGAGGGTGCGGAGATAATAAGTCGTCTTAAGACCAGTGCGCC
>JBAXUJ010000169.1:0-2736 GCA_037129735.1 Opitutia bacterium
CGACCATCATGCGCAGGCACGATACAAATGCCTTTAACGCGCTCACCTTCAACCGATGGACCCGCAATTGAAATGTAAACTTGCTCAACCGCACGTTGCGAAACGCGTTCCAAATCATTGACCACTTCATGTACGCTGGCGTGGAGTTTTTCGACATCGATGACTGTTCCTTTAACGACACCATCTGTGCGACGTTCACTAAAACCCAACATGCGAGCGCGACCTTCAATAACCTGCGCGGTGAGGGCGGTGGTTTTGTGAGTACCGATATCAATGACGGTAATGAAAGAGGGTAAAGGTTTCTTATTCATCGAGACGAAATGGGGACGAGGCGTGGTTCAGGAATGGGTCGAGAAGTGGTACGGTTTTGAATCGAGAGTTTTAAAACGTAACTCGAAGCACCCCCGGTTGATTTACGTAAGAGACCATCGACATCGAGTTTGGATAAAATTTCTAGTTCATTTCTCCAATTCGTGGTGGAGAAAATAATTTCCGATAAGGTCGCGCGGTCAATCGGCTGTGAACCTGGGCGGATATTAATACGAAGATTAGATCCCATCGCATCTTCTTGTGATCCAAAACAATCGCGTAGTGAAATCGACTCCCACTGTTTATATTGATTAGGATACACCGTACGAGCCGTGAATAAAAACGGTCCCACCACTTCTAATCCATCGACCGATACTTTTTCGCCCGCACCCGAAGTTCTAAAATCGGTTATCACGGGTAAACTATTGGCGGATTGCTGTGGATAGCCGGTACCTGAAAATAAAACACCCTCCGGACTGACTAACTTTACAATATAAGGTCCGGAAGGTGGTAAAATAGCAATGCGAGCTACGGCTAAGCGCTCTAATAATTTTACTTCTAATCCACCCGTGCCCAGACGGCGCACTTTTGCGGTCAAGACTTGTGGATCTTTTTCTAAATCAGTCTTAATCGTAGCGACATCCTTCGCCCAACTGTCGGTGCCATCATTAATCACTTTATTGGCATAGCTCGAAGGTAAAAATCCATCGGTCGAATAAGTAATCGGAATGCTCGATGAGACGGGAGTGCCTTCTTCAAGCGAAAGAGAAATCACTACAATGACGAAAACAAAAAATAAAATCGTAAGTATGATGGGCATACGTGAACGTGCGGCACGTTTTCTTCCCAACTCATCTTGTGGAATCGTTCGCACATCTTGTTTTATTAATTGTCTCCAGTCACGATTCTCCGGACCCATGAAGGCATCTCGCTTTGGCGAAAAGAGGCGCGCGATGCGGGTGAAGAAATCCATGGGTTAGAGCGTGTTATGAAGTTGGCTTCGGGTAAAGGCAGGAGCGACCATCTGCTGAACTAAAGTTGAGAAATCAATCCCCACGCAGGAAGCGCTCTTGGGCAGTAAACTGGTCTCCGTCATCCCCGGCATGGTGTTGATTTCTAAAAAAATGAATTCGCCCGAGGGTTCAAGAAAGAGGTCAGCCCGTGCAAAGTCACGACACCCGGTCACCGCGAAAAGCTTCTCGGCTGCACACTGAATCCGGAGGGTTAAATCAGCCGAAATCGGGGCTGGTACGAGGTATTCTGACGATCCCTTGGTATACTTGGTTTTGTAGTCATAAACCCCTGTTTTAGGCACTATTTCGACCACTCCGAGAGCCTTACCCCCGAGAATCCCGATCGACATTTCACGCCCCTGGATGCGACGTTCGGCCATCCACTGCCCCGCTGCTGGAATCTCCGCCAAAGCAGCCTGCACTGCAGCCAAACCATTCAACACATAGAGACCAACACTACTACCCTTGTCTGCAGGCTTGATCACCAATTGCTCTCCCAGTTCGGCGATTAATTTCTCGGCTGAAGGTTTTTGGGTCCCACTAAAAGCCACTTCAGGCACCACGGGTAATCCCGCCGCACGCATGGCTTTTTTGGTCGCCACTTTATCAATGCAAAGTCGACTCGCCGCCGAATCGCATCCGGCAAACGCCAAACCGCGAGCCTCACAAGCGGCTTGTACCTGACCGTCCTCACCGAAGTCACCATGAATCACCGGAATGACGACGTGCTTTTTAGGATCGAGCCAAGTGGGTAAAATATTTTCGTTCAATTCAACCAACTGAGAATCTTTAATGACATTGGCGACAGCTTTACCTGAACGCAGTGAAACTTCACGCTCAGGAGAAATCGCTCCACAAAGAATCACCGCTTGGCGATGGGTACTCATAGTAAGTCTTTCCACTCCTTTCCTAAAACAATAATTTCAGGCTGTAATAATTGGTGTTTATCGTGCTGAACTTTCGCCCGCACTTGCTTCATCAGAGCCACCACGTCTTTTGCAGTAGCCTCACCCTTATTAATAATAAAATTAGCGTGGATATTGGAAACTTCGGCAGCGCCGATGTGTGTTCCTTTGAGTCCGACTGACTCAATTAAGCGTCCGGCATGATTTTCTTCAGGATTTTTGAAAACACATCCCGCACTCGGATCACGTGGCTGAGAGCTACGACGTTTCTGACTCATCTCATCCATGGTTTGACGAATCTTTTCGGGAGATTCTTTACCTGTAGATTTTAAAACAGCCGATAAAATAACGGCACCGTGTAATTGCGGACAGTCTCGATACATCGCATCAAAACAATCGCGCTTGGCGGACCGATGAATACCGCGAGGAGTCAGCCAATCAATCGATTCTACGCGATCAAAAATCCAAGAGTCCATCGCACCTGCATTCATACGCAGTGAGCCACCGAT
>JBAXUJ010000017.1:0-14515 GCA_037129735.1 Opitutia bacterium
CAATCAAGGCCAAGAAACCGGCGGAGAAGATTTACGTTTTGATATCAAACTAACACTCGAAGAGGCAGCGACTGGAGTGAGTAAAAAAATTAATTATCGAAAGCACGTTAGTTGCGAAAAGTGTTCTGGATCGGGAGCGGAAGCTGGGTCGAAGAAAAGCCGATGCAGTACTTGTGGAGGTCAGGGCCATGTCGTTCGTTCAAACGGACTTTTTGCGATGCGCCAAGTTTGTCCAAGCTGCGGCGGTGAAGGTGAAAAAATTGATAAACCCTGCCGCGCCTGTGCAGGCGAAGGTCGCGTTGTAGGTGATGCTTCGGTCGATATTAAAATTCCTGCAGGTGTTGATACGGGTACACGTTTGCGTTCCTCGGCCAATGGTTCAGCAGGTCGTAGAGGTAATGACTCTGGAGATCTTTATATCGTGATCACCGTTCTTGATCATGAATTATTTGAACGCGATGGCGATGATTTAGCCTGTGCCGTTCCAGTTAAGTTTTCGATCGCAGCTTTAGGGGGATCTATTGATGTCCCTAAGTTAAAAGGAAAAACTATCTTAAAAATTCCTGCAGGCACGCAGGGCGGAACGACCTTCCGCTTAAAAGGTGAGGGTATGCCGAACTTACGTGGTAGTGGTGCCGGCGACTTATTAGTCCGAGTTGATATTGATGTTCCCAAGAAGATGACCGACGCCCAGCGTGCAGCGTTAAAAGCCTATTCTGATGCCTGCGGTGACGTGGAAACACCTGTTTCAGATTCCTGGAAACAGAAGTTCAAAAAGTTTTTTGGCTAACCCCTTGCAGGTCTCTACTCCCTAACTAATCTTTTGTAATGCCACGTCACTCAGGCCAAACCCAGCGACTGATTCGTCGTTTAGCTTGGGCTGATATTGATAAACACTGGCTCAAAAAAATTGCGCAAGAGGCGCGCGAGGAAGATATTAATGGTTTAGGATTGGTTGAAAAAGTTTCTCGTCCGGGCGATCCAACCTCCTCTTTATTTTCAAGAACAGATCGTGCCCAGGCTGCGCTGGTTGCTAGACAAGAAATGACGCTCGCGGGTCTAGGTCTTATCTCAATCGTGCTCGATGAATATGGTTCGGGTTGGCGCATTAATCTAAACTATCAAGACGGCGATACGGTCACCGCGGGTGCCGTCATTGCTAAAATTGAAGGACCCATCCAAAACTTGTTAATGGCAGAAAGAATTGTTTTAAACTTTTTGCAAAAACTTACCGGTGTTGCGACTTTAACCAAAGTTTATTCCACCGCAGTAGGTTCTTCCTCAACAAAGATTTTAGATACACGTAAAACAACTCCAGGTTTTAGAGTTTTAGAAAAATACGCTGTTGGTCAGGGTGGGGGTTATAATCATCGCTTAGGTTTATATGATCGCGTGATGATAAAAGATAATCACTTGGCGGCAGGTGGGGCGACTAAAGCGGAGCGTTTAACGGAGTGCGTTGTACGTGCACGCGAAGCGCGTCCCGATTTGCTCGTGGAAGTTGAGGTAGACGCGATTGAACAAATCGAACCTGTTTTAGAAGCGGGCGCTGATATTATTTTATTAGATAACTTTTCGCTTCCACAGTTGGCTGAGGCTTTGCCCCAGGTACGTGGTCGTGCGTGGACGGAAGTTAGTGGCGGCGTTACATTGAATACACTCCCTGGAATCGCTGCACTGGCTCCGGATTTTATTTCTGTTGGTGCTTTAACCCACTCCGCAGTCTGGGCTGATATCGGCCTAGATTGGCTCTAATATGTCAGCTTTAGACAGTAGTATTATTTGCGCGTTTCTTGAGGCGAATGGTCAACCCGTGAGTGGTGATCGTTTGGCGAAGGATCTAGGTATTTCGCGTGTCGCCATTTGGGGACGCTTAGAAAAACTACGCGCTGCTGGATTTATTTTCACGGCATCTCCACGCAAAGGTTATATTCTAAAAGAAGTTCCCCAGGTTCTTCATCCCACTCTGCTTGATGCGCATTGCCGTCGCCTAAAGGTTTCCTTGCCCATCGAATATCTCGAGTCGGTAGACAGCACGAACTCCGAGGCAGAACGTCAGTTAGCCAACGGAAAAGAAGCACCGTTCGTAGTTTTAGCCCAGTCGCAAACCGCCGGACGCGGACGTCTGGGTAGAAAATGGCATAGCAGTGATAAGGGTAATATTTATTTATCGTTAGCGGTTCGCCCATTTATTTTACCTGAACGACTAAAGCCATTTACACTTTGGATGGGCTTGGCGATTTGTCGTTATATCGAAGACAGTTTAGGAATAAAATTAGGTTTAAAATGGCCCAATGATATTTTGTCGCCCGATGGAAAAAAAATTGCCGGCATTTTAACCGAAGCCCGTTTAGATGCTGATACTGTCCGCGACCTTATTTTTGGTCTAGGTTTAAACATCTCACCGCAGCAGGATTTTCCCGTCGAACTCAAATCAATTGCGAGTTCACTCGCCCAGGCGTCAGATCAGCATTTAGATGTGAATGCATTAACGGCGGGAATCATTAAAAATATTTTTACCAGCTGGGAAGAATTCAAAGAGGAACGCTGGGCTCATTCATTCAAAGAATATTGGTCGAGATATGATATTTTGACGGGTAAAGTTGTAACCATTCAATTGCGCGGTGAACCAGTAACAGGAATGGTTGAAGGGATTGACGAGGCTGGCTCACTAAAAATTAAAACCGCCGATGGTAAAATCGTCTTAATTTCATCAGGCGAGGTGACTTTACGCTCCTAACGCGAACCACACTTGCGCTCAAAAAATAATTAACCCAAACTTTATTTGTGGCTACACTTTGTCTCGATATTGGAAATACCCACACCCATTGGGGCTTAGTCAACCAACGCGCAGTTTTGAAGCACGGTGAGTTCTCGACTCCTTTATTAAACGCTAGCGATATCGAAAAACTTATTTCCGAACACCAGCCACAGGCCATCGCCTTGGCGAGTGTGGTACCAGCGGTTTCGAATAAGTTAAAAGACTTTCTAAAAAATACCGGTCGGCCTTTTGCTCAACTTCAGTTCGATAACTTGATTGGTTTGGGTTTTGATTATCCCAACCCGGCTGAGGTTGGTCAGGATCGCTTGGCTGATTGTATTGGTGCACAGGTGATTAGTGGTGCACCCGCCGTGATCATCGGAATGGGTACAGCTACGACTGTTGATATTTTAAATACCAAAGGATACGCCGGTGGAATTATTGCTCCTGGCCTTGGCGTAATGACGCAGTATCTCCACGAGCGCACGGCCCTTTTGCCACAGCTTGACGCACAAAATCTTTTAGGAGGACCGACGATTGGCAAATCTACCATCGAAGCGATGAAGTCGGGTTGCGCTCTCGGTTTCGCGGGTATGATTGGTGCCTTGTTAGACGGGGTCGTTTTAGAAATGACAAAGTCAGGTTCACCCGAACCGAAAGTTATCGTTACGGGAGGTGCAGCCGTTTATTTACCTAAAAGCTGGCAGAGCCGCGTCCAACACGAGCCACATCTTACGCTTATTGGACTCGCTGAATTTTATCGTCGTACGACTTTATGAACGAAGAGGAATCCAAAGAAAAATTAAGACGACTAGTACCCTGGATCGTCGGAATCATTTTCTTCATGCTTGGGGCTTGCGTGGTATTAATTAAATCTGAACACCCAAGGCTTTGGCCCTTGGTCGTCGGAGATCTTGTATTTACCTCAGCTCTACTTTTCTTCCTATGGCGTGCCCTGGGGCGTCGACGTTAAGATTTAGTCATCTTAAGGATTTCTTTACGACGGGCTTTAATTTCAGCGCAGCCCGCTTTGGCTAATCGGTCAGTAGAGAAATCTTCAACGGTGAGGCTGGCGACAGCGGTAGCGTAAATCATGCCCTGTTTAAGGGTTGCGAAGTCGGACATGCCCGTGGCGGCAATGTACCCTAGGAGTGCCCCTGCGAAGCTGTCTCCAGCACCTGTGGGGTCTCTTAACTCGGTAACCGGGTAGGCAGGGAGGGTGAAGAGGCCGTCCTCATGGAAGAGCACTGCCCCGTGTTCGCCTTTTTTGATAATAACCGTCCGGCAGCTATGGGTCCGGAGGTGACGACCTGCCAAAATGACATTGGTCTCGCCGGTCAGTTTGGCGGACTCGGTATCGTTAATGACCACTAAATCGGCCCGGCGCATGACCTGGGATAAAAGTTCACGTTTAGTTTCGATCCAAATATCAATCGTATCTGCTAAAACAAATTTCGTCGCCGTCAGTTGATCTAATACCGCTAATTGTAAATCAGGACGAATATTTCCCAGCATTACATACGGAGTTAATTTTTGTTCTTCCGTCAGTTGAGGATTAAAACGTTCAAAGACATTTAATTGTAAGTCTTCGGTATCACGACGATTAAAGTTTTCGTGATAGCGACCTTTCCAGAAAAAGGTGCGTCCGGTTTCGTCGGTGCGAAGTCCCGATAAATCAATCCCACGCTTTGCGAGTTTTTTTCGGTCGCGCTCACGGAAGTCATGTCCGACGACGCCCACAATATGAGGCGTGGTGAAATAACTTGCGGCTAGGCATGCATAGGACGCGCTCCCACCTAATATTTTTTCGCCAAAGGCGTGAGGCGTGGTGATGCTATCGTAAGCAACTGACCCAACCACGAGAACGTTATCGGGACTAGGTCTGTTTTTAATTTTAATTCTGCGAGGAGTGGTCATGAAAATAAATGGGGGCGAGCGTCGCGTAAGCGGTAGAGTGCGAGAAGAGCGAGCGAGTGTACACGCGGATTATTTTTTGCTAAATCAAGCGCCTCTTTGGGCGATACTAAGAGCACTTCGATCTCTTCGTGTTCGTCGAGATTTTGTGAGGATTCAATTTTTACGCCTTCAATTAAAACAAAGTGACACTGGTTTTTTTGGATGGCTGGATTAGGCGAACATGAACCGAGCAGGGAGGCCTTTCCCCCTTTAAAACCAGTCTCTTCCTCAACTTCGCGGGTTGCCGCAATCAGTGGGTCTTCGCTCGGTTCTAGGAGGCCACCAGGCGGTTCGATTGAAAGATCACGGAGGCCAAACCGGTATTGCTTAACTAGCACGATTTTTCCGTCGGCGGTAATCGGTAAACCTAAAACCCAATCGTGAGAATGTATAACAAAGAAATCACCCTCCCGTTTATCGAGAGGGTGATGACAGTGTTCTTTAAAAACCCGAAAGACTTTGCAGTCAACGTGCAGTGCTTCGTGCCGGACGAGCCAGCGGGCGGGCACTGACATCGTTAATTACTTAGTCTTGATTTTTGCGCCGACCTTCAAGTTGGTAGGATTAATACCAGGATTTAATTCTTGAAGTGATTTTACGGTGGTACCTAATTTCTTAGCGATTGCACCAAGGTTGTCGCCTTTAGCGATGATGTACTCACCGTTACCAGCAACAGCGGCTTTGCCACCAGTGGTAGTAGCCTTAGTAGCTTTTGCGGAACCAATCTTAGTGACTTCAGCTTGGATAGTGTCGAAACTGGTTTTGGTGTCGGCCTTAAATTGGGCGAGATCGCCGCTTAGAGCGGTCACGTCAGAAGTGTTTGCCTTAGCGGAGATTTGACCGCTCAGTTCTGAAACAGATGCTGAGGTGGTTGCAGCGTCAGCACTTGCTTTGTCGGCAGCGCTTTTTGCCTTGAGGGCAAGAACGAGACCGGCAGCGCCAAGGGCGAAGCCTACGATTCCCACGATAAGGGGAAGCTTTGATTCAGATGAGGAGGAGGAGATGCTGTCGTTTTCCATGTTGGTTGATAGATTAGTGCGGGTTAGAACGATTTGAGATTAGCGGATTGACAGGAACGGCAACACAAAATGTCTTTCAAGGTTCAGGTTTCGGGCGGTAGCGCAGTCTGGCTAGCGCATCTGCTTTGGGAGCAGAGGGTCGTGGGTTCGAATCCCACTCGCCCGACCACCTGGCACTTTAACCCCCAAAGGGGTTTTTAGGTGTATTGTAGGTGTTCCCCGTTTTTAAAGATACTTACGTGATTTGCCTTATTTAATTGGGTTGAAACCTCGGTCCGCCCAATAATTTTTGCCTCTAAATTAAGTCCTTGGGCGATAGCTAAAACGGTGGGAACCCGATCCGGTTTAACATAAACTTCTAGTCTCTGACCCATGTTATAGACTTGGTGGAGCTCGCGTTGTGGGGTCCGGCTTACCCTCGCAATCTCACTAAAAATCGGGGGGGGTGTGAATAAGTTATCTTTAATATAATGCACAGATTGGCCAAAGCGAAGGCATTTGGCCAGCGCCCCGCCTGAACAATGTATTAGCCCCTTAATTTCATGAGACCCTAATTCTTGAATGAGTTGAATGACGAATGGCGTGTAGGTGCGGGTGGGTGAGAGAAGCGCTTCGCCCACAGACATGGAAGAATCTGCCAGTGGAGAATTTAATTTATGCGGTCCGCAATACACTAGGGATTGATCAATCGCGTGATCAAAAGTTTCGGGATATTTTTCTGCGTAGTAATGTGAAAGTAATTCATGACGCGCGCTAGTTAATCCGTTGGAGCCAATGCCGCTGTTCGAGTTTTTTTCATACGAGGCTTTTCCACTCGAGGAAATACCAACAATCGCAAGTCCAGGCGTGATATTATGAGCATTGATGACTTCATCTCTCTTGAACAGCGAAGTCGCTGTGGAGTCGACGGTGATGGTGGGAGTGGAGTCACCCATATCAGCGGTTTCTCCACCGCCCGAATAAATTTCTAATCCGTGGTCGCGCAGTTGCGCTAAAATTTCTTCCGTTCCATGAATGAGCTCCGAAATAATTTCTCCGGGTATTCTTTTGGCGTTACGATTTAAGGTTGAAGAAAGAATTATTTTTTTCGTCGCGCCGACACAAAGCAGGTCATCAATATTCATGATGATACTGTCTTGGGCGATGCCTCGAAAAACTTTCGCATCGCCGGTTTCTTTCCACCACAGGTAGGCCAAGATGACCTTCGTGCCCGATCCATCGGAGTGGGTGACTACACAGCGTGAATCATCGCCCGTTAAATAGTCGGGGGTGATTTTACAAAAGGCACCGGGAAAAAGACCTCGATCGAGCTTATCTACCGCTGCATGCACATCTGCCTTTGAGGCCGAGACCCCGCGAGAGGCGTATCTGCTCTGGTCGGATTTATCGGTGTTTTCGGGCATCGGAGAGAATGATTATAAATACCTTTATTAACGCGAAAGGGTCAACGCACATTCTAGGAATTTAATCTTTAGGGTCATAATTAATCACGGAATCTTGACAGACTCCCTCCGCTGTTCACTTTTCCAAGAATCATGGCTGATAAAAATGATAAACGTCCTGAGAGTGTTGCAGGAAAATTCTATGTAGATTCGCAATGTATCGATTGTGATCTCTGTCGCGAAACCGCGCCCGACTTTTTCACCCGTCAAGACGATGGTGGCTACTCCTACGTTTTTAAACAGCCCGAAACCCAAGAAGGCATCGATAAGTGCATGGAAGCTTTAGAAGGCTGTCCTGTGGATGCGATTGGTAAAGACGGCGACGCGTAAGTACCGAGTTTGGTTTTTAAATTCGGTGGGTTGTCCTCGACCTACTAAATCTTATTCATAGATTTATTTTATGAGTATTAAAATTTCGTGCGAATATTTGGGCGACCTACAGGTACGTGCCGTACATTCGGCATCGGGTGCAGAAATTATCACGGATGCGCCGATTGATAATCAGGGGCAGGGACGATCTTTTTCGCCGACCGATCTTGCAGCGGCATCGATGGCCACATGCATGATTACGATTATTGGTATTCAGGCTAAATCGATTCCACTCGATGTTACTGGACTAAAAGTGGAAATAGAAAAACACATGACGAAGACTGCACCGCGTCGCATTGAACAATTGGATATTAAAATGATGATGCCTGCAGGAATTCCTGAAGAACTTCGCCCGCGTTTAATCCGCGCCGCCGAAGCTTGCCCTGTTAAGCAATCCTTCCGCGACGATACACTGATTAACTTACAGTGGTTCTGGGCTTAGTGACTGCAACCGCAGCCACCTTGACCACATCCACCGCCTTGTTCATTGGCTGACTTTTCGGAGGTGTCGCAGGATCCTTCGGACTCGCCTGAACAACCACATGCGCCGCCACCACCGCCGCCACAGCAACCGCCCGATTGATGGGGGTGTCCGTGGGCGAGTTCACTGAGTTCAGCTGTACGAACGCTGACTACTTTTACATCAAAATGAAGAGTCTTGCCGGCGAGCTCGTGATTTCCATCGAGCACTGCTTCTTTGTCATCCACATGGCGAATCACTAAGACGCGCATACCTAAATTAGTTTCCGCATGGAAGCGCATTCCGACTTCAACTTTATTTTCACCAAAGCGATCGAGCGGCACACGCTGAATTAATTTTTCACTGTATTCACCATAACCCAATGCTGGAGGAACAGCGACAGCCTTGAAATCACCCGCGACTAAACCCTCAACGGCTTGTTCAAGTCCAGGGATGATATTACTGGCACCGTGCAAGTACTCCATTGGCGCTTGGCCGACCGACGTATCGAGGATATTTCCGCGATCATCTTTTAAAGTGTATTCGATACTAACAACAGTTTCTTTGGCGACGCGCATAAGAGAGGTCTAAAGAAACACATCTCTAATCTAGTGCAACAATGCTTTTGAAATTTTTTACTGATGATTAATCAGCAGAGCCTTCGATTCGTCGAATATCTGTATTCACATCAGCTATGGGTTCAAAACTATCCCGCCCTTCGGCTGCACCTAGCGCGCGAAGATGGTCACCTTTTTTGCGAATAGTATTATAGCTACCAATCGCCTTGTTGAAGTTTTCAGAGGCCGAGTGAAGCCCGTTTCTTGCTCTATTAAAATGCCCAATAAATGTTTCCACAGACTCGTAGAGATCTTTCGCAGCTGCAGCTATATTACTAGCATTTTCAGACTGTTTGTGTTGCTGCCAGGTTAAGTTGATTGCACTTAAGAATCCTAAAAGGGTAGCAGGGGTGGCGATAAGAATATTTTGCTCATTCGCCTTAAGAATTAAATTATTATCTCCCTCTAAGGCTGTGCTTAATAAAGATTCTGCAGGTAAAAATAAAACTACCTTCTCAAAAGGCTGTAGGCCATTTTGTTTTTTGGATGCATAATCTTTCGCGGCTAAATCTTTAATCGTTTTTAATAATTTCTTGGCATGATCTTCAACCAGTTCTTTGCGATTGGGTGCGGATTGGTTAGCGAGAGCGACATCAAACTCAGGCACTTTGGAGTCAATAATCACACATCGATTAACTGGGATACGCACGATTAAATCGGGACGTGTATCGTCGGTCGAAACTTGTTCACTATAATCACAGAGGCTACTCATTCCAGCTGAGTCGACGACATTCCTCAAGGTCTGCTCGCCCCATTTACCACGATGCTGCGAAGATTTTAATACGGCGGTAAAATCGTTAGTGCTCGAAGAAAGTAATTTCGTGGCTTCGGCCATTTGTGACATTTGAGCATTCACCGCAGCGATTGCTTGGTCCTGACCTAAAATACTTTGCTGCATACTTCTGCGATAGTTTTCGAGTGCGGCTGTTACTTCAGAAATGAGCGGAGCTACTTTGGTGGCGACTTCTTTGGTTACATCAGGAGCCATTCCTTTGAGTACATCGTTACTCATTTTTGAAAAAGCTACCTTGAGTTCTGCGATCTGTTTTTCTGAGTCGGCACGAGTCTGGGCTAGATTTATCGCATTGCTACTTTGGGCTTCGGCGAGTTGGGACTTCGAACTTTCCGCAATCGCTTCAGCTGCGGAAACACGCTGAAGAGCTTTGGTTTTTAAATCCTGCTCGATTTGCAAACTGACTTGGAGGGCTTTAATTTGTGCTCTTAGATCTTGTACCAGAAGGTCTTGGTTGACCGAAGTTGCTCCGGAGTTTTTTTGCGTTGAGTATAAATAAATGAGAGCGCCGACCCCTAAAATAAGAAGACCGAGTAATATTGGTATGAGTGTATCCATAAATAGTATAAATCTAGTAGAAAATAGAATAACGGGAGGGTGCGTAAAACGCAACCCTCAGCGTGGATCAGTTTCGATCGCGATACAATTTCCCATCTCCCAGGCTGCTTCGTAGGCGGCCACGTAGTCGGGCGTCGACCAAGAAGGCACTGCGGCCTCAGCACCGAGTCCGGCTAAAAATCCATAACGAATGCCGTGGGCGATGCGTTGTCGTCTCGCATTGATTCGTTTCGCGACCCACTGTTCTAATGAAGTAGTATCGATATCTAAATCTTGGGTGCGGGTGGAACGACCTACCTGCCAAGAAACAAAAGCGGCGTGACTGAGATCGGTGACCGATTTGGGTGATACCTCGGGTGGATGGCGTCCCTCGCGCCCAGCTTCGATATTTTCTTTGATGGTTAAACGTAAATTAACGCGCCAACGCTCTTCGGTGGAGAGCAGTCCGTAGTCAAAATCTGGATTGTCCGCTGCTTCGTCTTTCAGCTCATTTTTTGCATACTTTCTCCACTGCATAAGCCAAATCTCCCAAGCCTCGCTTCCCCGCAGGGGGGGCTTTCCTAACCATTCTGGAATATCATCGCGCATCAATTTCGCCATAAATAGGGTAAATCTGATGAAATGCAAGAAAAAGGTGAAAAAATGTTCACTATACCTAATTTGAGCGATTTTAGATAATAAATTCAATCGAACTATTGGTTGGTCGTGTTGTTATAGTAGTGACCCCATAGTCCTGCGACATACCCAACTATTTACTCTCTTAATATTCTAATGAAAAAGTTTTCGAATTTATTGATCCTCGGGGCCTTTGCTGTCTCTCCTCTTCAAAGTTTTGCGGCCGACACGACGGTCGTTTCTGCGGTCGCGGTTGCCACACCCGTGGCGGCATTATCACCCAGCGATAAAGTGGGTCCAGTTTCCTTGCGTGATGAGACCGTTGCTCAGGTTTTAGATCTTTTACAAAAGTGGACAGGGAAAACAGTGCTCCGTCCGCAAGCATTACCTCCTAATTTATATACGCTCAGCTTACCCGCCGGCGCCACCCGCTCGGAAGCATTGTTAGCGATTGAAACATTATTAAACCTCAACGGCGTCGCGATCATTCAACAAGGTGATCGTTTTCTAAAAGTGGTCCCTAACAATGTTGCCAAGAGTGAATCACCTTCGCTGATTACAGAAAGTACCTTGAATTTACCTGCGAGTGGACGCGTTGCCTCTAAAATTTTCGTGCTCAAGCACGCCAACGGACAAGAAGTGGTTACGCAAATTGCGAGCATGTTGAATGCTACGCTTGCAACACCTCCGGTATACTTCGGTCGAAATAATGCCATCTTAGTTACAGATTCGATTATGAATCTGCAAAAAATTGAAACACTTCTTAATCAGCTCGATCGACCACAGTTAGACGTGTTGGCCACCAAAATGTACAATCTCAAACATGCGATTGCTACGGATGTGGTCACCAAACTCACCACCTTATTACGTTCACCAGCCCAAACGGGCGGCGCACCTTTCCGTTTAAGCACTGGTACCACATTCACTGCCGATGAACGCACCAACCGAATTATTTTAATTGGTTCGGCCGATCAACACCCCTTCTTCGATAACTTGATTGATACGCTCGATGCGAATGCAGATCCCAACACAATGACGGACGTTATTTTCTTACGTCATGCCAATGCTACCGAAGTGGCCACTTTGCTTACACAGTTAATTACAGGACAAACTAAAGCGACCACCACGGCGAGTGGTGGCAAGTCCACCACCGGCACTAATCGAGTTACCACTCCCACCGGCAATAATGCCGCTCCCGCTGCCGCAGCTAATTCCGCTTCGGCTCAAAATGGCGCCGATGAATTTAGTAGCATGACCACAGTCTTGGCCGATGTGCGTAGTAACTCTATCGTTGTTTCGGGGACGAAGGACGACCTGAGACTACTCCATCAACTGATTGATAAAGTGGATGTGGTACTACCGCAGGTACGCGTAGAAGTGGTCATCGCCGAAGTGACGTTAACCGATGCTGATACCAGCGGTATCAGTGCCCTAGGTATGAATGTAAGCAATGGAAAGTTAATCGGAGTGAGTGGCACATTCGCTGGTGGTACATTGGCCGGAAATGGTTCTGCTTTCGCTACATTGGCGAAAGGTAATGATCTTTCAGGTATCATAGCACTTTCAACCACGCCCACCAAGAGCGACACCCGAATCTTGTCTGTGCCTACCATCACGACGACGCATAATAAAGAAGCTACGATTTTCGTGGGTGAATCTCGCCCAGTGATTACAGGAACCCAGTCTAGTGCTGGTACAACGGGTTTGGTTACTAGTTCAACGGTTTCCCAACGAGACATTGGTATCCAATTAAAAGTTTTACCTCTCATTGGTAAAGATGGCTCAGTACAACTACAGGTTACCCAGCAAGTTGAAGATATTTTAGGACAGGTTACCTTGGATGGAAATCTCCAACCCATCATCGGTCGTCGCTCGACCGATTCATTCGTCAGCGCGATGAGTGGAGAAATCATTGTGTTGGGTGGATTACAGCGCACCCAAAGTCTCAATGATGCTAACCGTCTCGGCCCTATACCTTTCCTGGGTGACTTATTTGGCTCATCCACAAAATCAACGACACGTACGGAGCTCGTTATTTTCATGAGACCCTATGTTTTAAATAATTCAGCGGTCGATAACTTGAATGCGATGAATCGAATTAACGCTACGCCGATTAGCGAAGAGGTTAAAAAGGTTATTAATCAAACCCCCGCCGAGCCCTTCACTAAATAATTTATGTCATTGGCTACTCGCCATGGATTGCCCGCAAGCCTCACTGGTCAACTCAGTGAGGCTGCACTTAGTTTGGTCAATGAGACATCGCGCGAAAATCGTTTCAAGGTTCTCGCTCAACAATTAAATATTACCGAGGCCGCCTTGTTGGCACAACTGGCGCAAGCTACTGGATTAACTGTATTAGAAGAACCCGCGATTGATTTACAGGGTGTAAAAATTTTACCTGCTCGATTGGCGAGCGATACCCAGGTGGTTCCTGTTTTAATTACGGGTGCCGAAGAGGGCCGCCTTAACTTAATTTCTCCACTCCCGCCCGATAGTGATACGCTTGACTGGATCAGCACTTTTTCTGCCCGTCGCCCCAAGTGGTTTTTAGCTTTGCCCGAACGTGTGGCTCAACTAATCAACGAAAACTACGGCGTGGGTGGCGGGAGCTTAGATGACGAAGGTGAAGATTTACCCGCTCAAGAATCTCTGTCTTCAGACGGTGAAGCGGATGCCGATGCCGCGGTGGTTCGATTCGTTACCGATGTTTTATCTCAAGCCGTTGCTGAGGGTGCGACCGACGTTCACTTTGAACCCCAAGAGGGAAATCTAAGAATCAGATATCGCGTCGATGGTATTCTTATTCCTGTGCCGTTGCCCGACAACTTAGCACGCTTTCAAGACGCCATTATTTCACGCCTAAAAATTATGGCGCGCTTAAATATTTCCGAGCGTCGTTTACCTCAAGACGGGCGTATTAATTTCCGCGACGGTAAAAATGTTTTAGATATTCGTGTTTCCACGATTCCTACCATTTACGCCGAATCAGTCTCATTACGTTTACTCAACCAGCGTAAAGAAGCCTATGATATGAATCGTATTGGTATGTCGCCCGACGAACAAGCGATTATCCGTAAAGTTTTAGATTATCCTCATGGAATTATTTTAGTCACCGGTCCAACGGGCTCGGGTAAATCCACCACCCTGAACGCTTTCTTAAGAGAAATTAATTCTCCGGATTTACGAATCGTCACCATCGAGGATCCAATTGAGTACGAAGTGCCGGGTGCAAATCAGGTGCAAACTAAAGCGGAGATAGGTCTTACGTTTGCGAATGCCTTGCGTAGCACATTGCGACAAGATCCCGACGTCATCATGGTGGGTGAAATTCGAGATTTAGAAACCGCCGAAATTTCTATTCGTGCCTCATTAACGGGTCACTTGGTATTTTCTACACTGCACACCAATGATGCACCTGGAGCGATTACCCGATTAATCGATATGGGTGTTGAGCCGTTCTTAGTGGGCTCGGCGGTTGAACTAGTCATTGCCCAAAGATTGGTTCGCCGACTTTGTTCAGACTGTGCCAAAGAAGTGCCCGTGAATCGTGCACGGTTATTACCAGCATTGGAATCACTCGGTATGGGTGAACCTGAGTTAAAACAAGTTACCTCATTGCGCGAACCGGTGGGATGTCGTCGCTGTCGTAACACCGGCTATCGTGGTCGCGTCGGTGTGTTCGAAATTTTCCATCCTAAGCCGCTTCATGATTTAATTATCACCCGAGTCAGTAATCGCGAATTAACGGATCGAGCGATTGCCAATGGTATGAGACCGTTGGCTCGAGCAGGTTGGGAAAAAGTCGTGGCGGGATTAACGACGATTGATGAGTTAGTCCGCAATTTAAGCTCTAACGAATAATTATGGCATCCTTCACTTACACTGCCCGTGATAAACTGGGCGCCGTGGTTGAGGGAGTGATTGA
>JBAXUJ010000170.1:0-2725 GCA_037129735.1 Opitutia bacterium
GGCTTTGTCGCACCTCCACGTTTAGCCCCTCAGCACGTTGTGATTTTACCTATTTATAAAGACGACGCTTCAAAAGCACAGGTTTTAGAGTACTGCGAATCCTTGAAAAAAGAATTAACTACTCAACGCTTTCATGAACGTAAATTAGTCGTCACGATTGATAACCGCGATTTACGCGGCGGTGAAAAAGCGTGGGGTTGGATTAAAAAAGGTGTGCCTCTGCGCGTTGAAGTCGGTCCTCGCGATATTGCATCGGGCTCAGTCTTTGTGGCGCGTCGCGACACGGGAGAGAAGGCCGGTATTCCACGCACGGAGTTTGTTAGCAGTGTGATTTCCCGACTCCAAGCCATCCAAGACAATTTACTCGCGAAAGCGAAAGCTCATCGCGCAGAAAACACCCGCGAAATAAATTCCTGGGAAGAATTAAAAGCCTTCTTTACGCCTAAGAATGCCAACGATCCTGAAATGCACGGCGGCTTCGCACTCTGTCATTGGAACGGAAGTAAGGAAGTTGAGCGTCGCTTAAAAGACGAACTCAAGGTCACCATTCGCTGTATCGCACTCGACGCTAAAGAAGAAGCAGGGAAGTGTGTGGTAACCGGTGAGCCCAGTAAGCGCCGTGTTGTGATGGCGAAGGCGTATTAAGTTCAGGGGACAAGGTGACAAGTGGGCACGGTGACAAGGGGTTGTGTAGGACGCGACGCGGTCGCGCCCCTACCTGATTTAAATGAGTCAATATGTAGGTTAGATTATAAAATCTGGGGACATTTAAACACTCGGTGACAATTGGGTGACTCTAAATGATTAACTTTGACTGATAGGTTAATCGAAGTTTCAAACCTGAAAACTTTTTCCATCTCACCAATGAAAACCAAAAATATTCTTACTCTTATTGTCGCTGCAGGGCTGACTTCATTCGCCTCTCAGGCCTATGCTTATGACAATCTTTCCTATGACAACATCTACCGGGAAACTGGGCAACGTATCCATGGTTCAGGTGTAGGCTTGTCAATTGCACAGTCTTTTCAGGCCGACATTGGAGGCGATATGAAAACTCTCACTCTGGGACTTGGTAAATTGAGTGCGATTACCGGAAGCATGCAGGCACGCTTGTATCACGCTAACAACTATGGCCTTTATAATCAGATTGGATCATCCGTAGAGTTCAGCACTAGTGCAATTAATCTGTATAGTTATAATTACTTCAATGTTTCTAATCTGGGTTGGAATTTAACCTTGGGTGACACCTACGCTGTGTCACTTTCAGGTGCTTCAGATTTCTATAATCCTGATGGTAGCTCTGGTGGTGCATGGTGGCAGGCTGGCAATAGCAGCAGCACCAGTCGTCCGATTTTTTTATCTTGGTATTTGCCTGGGGGTGAATGGATGAATATTACCGAAAGAGGTTGGGTCACTGGTAATCGCGGTCTTTCTCTCGCTCTGGTTCCTGAGCCTTCCACCTACGGCCTAATCGGTCTCGGTGCACTGGGTGTAGCTTTTGCAGCTCGTCGTCGTAAACAAAAGACTGCGTAAGTTTAATTTACTGATTTTCCAAAATACAAAACTATTTCCACACATGAAAACCAAAAACATCCTCACTCTTATTGTCGCTGCAGGGCTGACATCTTTCGCCGCTAATGCGAAAGCAGTTGCTACATTCCAGGATAATTTTTCCGGCTATAGCTTGGATACTTCCAAGTGGAGTGAAAATGATACATGGGTTTGGAACTATTCCCAAGCCATTGTTAATAATGGTTCCTTGCAGTTAAACTATCGTTCTATCTTAACAACCACCTCAACTTTTGATTTCCCGATTACAATAAGCGGATCATTTAGTCTCGGCACACAGGCACAGGCCGAAAGATTGCAGATCATTACACGAACAGATGGTCAAACAATCGGGAATTGGGCTGAACCCGTGGGTATGAAGTTTTCGTTTACTGCAAATGGTGTAGGTATTCAGTTTGCAGATGCCAATAGCAACTACACCGACTTTGGTACTTCAACGGGTCTATCACTGAACACTAATACTAGTTATAATTTTTCGATTATCGATTCTGGATCTACCGCAAGCGTAATCATCAATGGCAGTACCGTTTATAGCACTGCTGTTGCGTCCAATCTTTCGGCTGGCAATTACGTTTCGATTACAAACAGAGAACGTGCTGCAGGAACCCTTCTTGGACCTATCACTATTTCGCCGGTTGCATCGTCCCCAGTTCCTGAGCCTTCCACCTACGGCCTAATCGGTCTCGGTGCACTGGGTGTAGCTTTTGTTGCTCGTCGTCGTAAACAAAAGACTGCGTAAGTTAAATTAAAGTAAGATTAAAAAAAACCCGACAGCGATGTCGGGTTTTTTGTTTGGGTTATTAAATGGTAGGGGCGGCTGACCCAGCCGACCGTTCGTATCCGCGATTAAACCATTCGTCGGGACCTAGCTAAGAGCTGATTATATTTAAATAAACCTCGGCCTCAAAAGGGCACGTAGGGTCACGTGCCCCTACCCGATACATATAGGACGCCACGCAGTGGCGCCCCGACCTCACTCTCCCACTGCGCCTGCTTCGCCGTCGCTAAACTTAAGGCGGATTTTATTGCCTGACTTAATCTTTTTACTCGAAGAAATCACTTTGCCGTCTGCATCGCGGACAATCGAATAGCCACGCGCGAGTACTGATTCAAATCCCGCAGACTGTAGTCGTTTGTTGAGTTGGTTAACTTTTTC
>JBAXUJ010000171.1:0-2694 GCA_037129735.1 Opitutia bacterium
CCGTAAATCCAGTACGATATCTTTCGTCCGAGAATACAGGCATCAGCTAATTTCTTGTCAGCGGGACAGGGGAGATTGCGCGCCCACCATAACCAAATGCCGCCCACGATTAGCAGAATACCTGAAATACTAAAGACGAGTGGCTTGTGCTCCGAGATCCACGTAAGTTGCGGATAGCGATTGAGTGTCGATGCTAGTGTAGCTCCGAGACCTAACGAAACTAAAAGCGCCGGAATCGCACAACAAATCAGCGTAGAGGCTGAGGTAAAAAGCGTAAGGAAGGGAACTCCTAAAGCCTGAATCCATGTTTGGAAGCGATTCATTTGGCGCTCTTCTTTAGGTTTTCTTTGATGCTATTAAATGAATCTTTCGGGTAGCTGATACCTCGTAAATTAAAACCGGCTTCGGTCACGATTTGCTTGGTTTGATCCTCTGGTAATTTTTTACCTTCTTTTAATTGGAGTAATACAGCCTTAGCCGCGAGGTTCACATATACCTCAGATACCTCAGGAAGTTTGCTGAATGTCTTAGAGATATTCGTCGCACAGAAATTGCAGACTAGGCCATCCACCGTGAGTTGAACAACTGCTCCAGTTTGAGATGGAGTGTTAGTATTTGTTTTCTCGTCTGCCTGACAGATCAGACAGAGACTGGTGATGATGAGAGCGAATAGTTTTTTCATAAGTTTAGAAAAGTGAGCGAATACCAGCTTCGGCGTGATAGCCATGACTGGAATGCATCACTCTTAGTTCTAGTAAAAGATCTTGGTGCATAAGTACGAGTGAGGGCCCGTGTACAAATCCAACCCCAGCACCGTTCTCATGTTGCACGGTGTAGTAAATCCAGGGAGCCCATTCGTCGTACTCTGCTAGGTAAGGCGCCCAACCACCCATGAGTGTGCTCACGAGGCGACTGGCGGAGGGAACAAAGACCGCCTGTTCCTGCAACATGATGTGCCAGCGGCGATTCTCCCAGTCGGCGAGAACGGATGCAGTACCAGCCCAGCCTTCGCGGCCGCCAGTGCGACCACGTCCAACGCCGCCCCCAATCACGATATTTGCCTGCGAGTCTTCAGTGTTCCACCGTTTCAAAAGCTGATTCACAATCGCCACTTCGGCTTCGATGCTTTTTCCCTCGCCTGTGTTGAAGGAATATCCGCCAAAGCCTACCGATCGAAAACCTGTGAAACTGCGACCGATTTCTGTGTAGGAAAAAGTGTGACCATACTCCGCCTTAAGGAAGTTGATTCCGGGCGCAGAAACCATCTGGGCATGAAGTGATTTGATACCTAAAAATAGTACAAAAAGTAATTTTAAGTATTTTTTCATAAAGATAGTCTGGTTTAAATCAGTTTGTAGTCAAATTACCTTAATAAATAAGCGTGGCATCAGCAGGATTTTGTCTAATTAATCAGTCATACATGAAATACTTAGCACTTATTTTATTCCCATTATTCTGTTTAGCAGAAAATACCGCAACGACTCCCGTGCCTAAAGAAACGAAAGGCTGGTTGCCACGTCATGAATCCATCAATGCCAAGGCCAAGCTGGGTGGATACGATTTAGTTTATATCGGCGACTCTATCGTCCAACAGTTTGAAACCAAAGGTAAGGAAGTTTGGGATTATTACTACGCCCCACGCCGTGCCCTCAATTTGGGTATTAGCGGCGATCGCACTCAACACGTCCTTTGGCGTATCGATCATGGGAATCTCGACGGCGTTAAGCCCAAGCTTACTATCATCATGATTGGTCAGAACAACGGAGGGCACAACACCGCCCAAGAAATCGCTGAAGGTGTCACTGCGGTGGTTCAACGCGTCCAGGCCAAATGTCCGGAATCCAAAATCCTCCTCCTGGCGATTTTTCAACGCCGTCCGCAAATCACTCCCGAGCGTGCTGTCTTGGATGAAGCTAATGCCACCATCGCTAAACTTGCCGATAATAAATCCATTTATTATTTAAATATTAATTCAGTTTTCGTGAAGCCTGATGGGTCGATCCCGGCAGATCTTATGCCTGACTTCGAACATCCCAGTCCGCTCGGAAACAAAGTCTGGGCCGAAGCCATCGAACCCAAAGTCGCTGAACTCTTTGGAGATAAACCGCTCGCTCCGCTTAAACGCTAACGCTAGCAAAGCTCGCGAGGGGACAAGGTTACACGGGGACATGGTGACAAGGGGTAGTGTATAATTTTTAATTAAATAGTGGAGCGACTTCGTCGCGAATACATCTCCCCTTGTCCCCATGTCACCGTGCCCACTTGCCCACTCGTGGCCATAGGCCACGTTCCTTGCCCACTTGTCCCCTAAGCTGTACAAATAAAAAAGGCTCGAGTCGCCACGAGCCTTTTGAATTTAAGTTTTAGTACAGCTTATTGCTTCCCAGCTTTTGCAGGCTTACCAGCACCAGCACCGGAACCAGCATTCTTATTCTTGCCAGCACCAGCACGTTCTTTGTCTGCCTTAGCCGCTTTATCAGCAGCATCAGCGAGTCCAGGATTAGCTTTAACCACTGCAGCCTTTTGCGCTTCAGCGAGCTTGCCTTGTGCTTCGTCGATTGCTTTCTCGTCCGTGCCTGCTTTAGCAGCATCAAGTGCAGCTTGAGCAGCGACTACAGCGGGGTCGCTGGCAGTGGCTTTACGGGCTTCGAGTAATTTTTGCCAATCAGCTTCGGAAACTCCTTCAGGAGCTTT
>JBAXUJ010000172.1:0-2675 GCA_037129735.1 Opitutia bacterium
GACTTCCTCAATTATCCTGGAATGGAGGGGTGGCAGAGTGGTCGATTGCGTCTGATTCGAAATCAGATGTACCGCAAGGTACCGGGGGTTCGAATCCCTTCCCCTCCGCCAGAAAGAATTTAGGGGACATGTTGGCAAGTGGGCAAGGTGACAAGGGGTAGTGTAGGACGCGACGCAGTCGCGCCCCTACCCAATATAAATTAAAGGGATGAGAACCCTTGGGTTCGGTGAGCTATAAGCGAACAGGCAATTCGAAGAATTGGGGCGAAGCCCTGAAGCGTAGCGGAATCAATCCCTTCCCCTCCGCCAGAAATAATTTAGGGGACACGTTGGCAAGTGGGCAAGTTGACAAGGGGTAGTGCAGGACGCGACGTAGTCGCGCCCCTACCTCTTTTATTTGACGGGAAAAGAAGCCTTGTGGCAGAGGTTTAAAACTGAAAATTGTAACTAATTACTGGAACCAATCCCCACGTTCCCAATCTAAAATTCTATGCGATTACCTCTGCTTATTATCACCGCCGTTTTGTCCATCTTCCCGAGTTGGAATATCCGCGCCCAAACCGCCCCTGCTGAACCTGTAAAAATTACTCCCTCAGCGGAGGATCCTAATAAAGATGCCCGACTCGCCTGGTGGAGAGAGGCCAAGTTTGGTATGTTCATTCACTGGGGCGTGTACTCTACGTTCGGCGGTGAGTGGAAAGGCAAAAAAGTAGAAGGCTACGCTGAGCATTTGCAGCGCATTATGAAAATCGGTCGTGAGGAATATTTAGAGAGTGTGGTAAAAGTTTTTAATCCCACAGAGTTTAACGCCGATGAGTGGGTGAAGACAGTTAAGTCCACAGGTATGGAATACATTGTGATTACCTCGATGCACCATGACGGCGTCGCCATGTTCGATTCCAAAGTGGATGACTACAATGTCGTTAAGATGAGTAAGTTTGGCCGCGATCCGATGCGGGAATTAAAAGCCGCCTGCGATAAATACGGAGTAAAACTCGGCTTCTATTATTCTCACGCCCAAGATTGGTCGATTTCTGGAGACCCACGTTATCCTGAGCCTAATGGTCCTGAGCGCCGCAGGGCTGTCGTAGAGAAAAAAGTTTTCCCTCAAATCAAAGAGCTCATTGAAAATTATCACCCCGCACTTTTCTGGGGCGATACCCCGCACCACAACCCTCCTGAACTCAATGCCGAGATTTTAGCTTATCTCCGAAAGCAGGATCCTAATTTAATTATCAATGGTCGTGTCGCTGGTGCGATTTACGGTGACTACCAATCAACTCCTGATTGTCCCTTTGAATTTGGTCCAATGAGCAAGCCAGAGGAGAAGGATTGGGAGGCGATTCCGACCACCAATAATTCTTATGGTTACCACAAGTTAGATAAGACACATAAATCCCCCGCTCACTTTATTCAAATCTTAGCCAAGGCTGCAGCTAAGGGCGGTAACTTATTATTAAATATTGGGCCGATGGGTACAGGAAAAATGGCTCCAGAGGATTTAAATATCCTTGGTGAAATCGGCAAGTGGTGGAGTGTGAACGGCGAATCTATTCGTGGAACCGTGCGGACACCTCTCATGCGTCAGGCCTGGGGTGATACCACCCTCAAGGGAAATAATCTTTATCTGCACGTATTTAATTGGCCGAAGGACGGTAAGTTAGTGGTCGGCGGATTAAAGGCGGATGTTGAAAGTGCTGTTCTGTTATCGAACCGCGACAAACAATTATCCATTAAGCGTAATGGAATTGATTTAGAAATCGATATTCCCAAAGACATGCCTGATCAATCTGACACGGTTATTTTAGTTAAGTGTAAAGCTGCGCCTACGGGTGATGCGGCTTTCCTCTTACAAAACAATATTCCCAACAAGCTCAGTGTTTTCTCAGCAGAATTATTAGGTAAGACTGATAAAGCGGGTTGGAGACTTAATCGCGGCCAAATCATTTCAATGAATGTGACCGATTGGACCAAGAAAGAGTGCGGCGTTAAATGGTCATCTCGCTTAAACCAGAAAACAACGTTTGATGTCGTCGTCAGTTATGACGCGCCTGTAGCCGACAAAAAAGTTGAGACTGAAGGCGGAACAGTGATTAAGAAAAACACCGATAGCTTCGGCGGTACCTTCGTACTTGAAATCGGAAATCAGAAACTCAAAGGCGAGGTCGCGAAAATGGGTGAAGCCGTAGAATTAAATCTAGGCACTGTCACGGTTGAGCCTGGTGAACTGAATGTTCAAGTTCTGACCGAGACCATCACTGGCAAAGAGTTAATGCGACTCCGCTCTGTAACCTTAACTCCTCGTCAGTAATCCCGAGATAGTTTTAATAAAAAGGGCAGCCATTCGGCTGCCCTTTTTTGTCGTAATAAGTAATTATCTTTTAGTTCTGCTCTTCAATTTTGAGCGCACGGTATCCACCGAGTTGCTTGAAGTAGAAGAATAGAAGCAGGTAGATAATCGCCATGCTGAGCGGGATATAGGAGTCCGCTTTAAGCGTAGCGCGATCGCCGTGCTGATTCGCTTTAACGATAGCTTTTTGATCAGGGGTGCCTTTTTCACCGGCCTGTTTGGCTGCTTCTAATTTAACTCCATCGACGGCGGTGACGGGTTTCAAGAATAGATAATTAGAAACCGAGGATGCCTTAGCAGATTCATAAACCGCGGGCGCATCTTT
>JBAXUJ010000173.1:0-2640 GCA_037129735.1 Opitutia bacterium
GTGAAAATTCCGCCTGAATTAGCGATACGATTAAGGGTAACACTCGAGATTTTTCTCGATTCACTCACATCAGCGACAATTTTCTTCCAAGCGCCCCCGAGTAGTAGCTCAGTTTGTTCGCGATCGGATTCACTCATTTTATCACTTAAAAATGGTTCAACGGCCGACTTGTATTTACCTACTTTGGTTACTTGAACGCCTACTCCGAGAGATTTTAAAGTTTCTCCGATGTAGGGGCTGTAGCGGGCGAGTCCTTTAAATTCAACCTCTCCAGCGGGGTGGGCATAAATTTTATCCGCTACACTGGCTAAATAGTACTCATGCTGGGATCCGTTCTCAATCCATGCGATTACTGGTTTTTTCGATTTTTTAAATTCGTTAATCGCTTGTCGTAGCTCGTTAAGTTGTACCAGCCCCGCATCAGTTTCTCCGGCAATTAATAGTCCTGTTATATTTTTATCTTTCGCTGCCAGTTTGACAGCTTCGATAGCACGTAACAAATCTACTTCGGGCGCTTTTTGACTATCGAGTAGAACAGACAAACCAGGATTACCGTGCTGAGGTGTGTCGTTAATCATCATACCGTTACCGATGACCAGCATAGTTTTCGCTTTTACGGCAACGCCTGTGGCTTCATGGTTACTCGCTGCACTGATTAACCCGATGATTAAAACAAAGAACAAAAAGCAGGCGAGTGCTCCCGCAATAAACGTGCCCATAACAGAGGCTAGGAGTGCTTTAAAAAATTCTTTCATAAGAGTGCTTTTAGAAAAGTTAGTTTAAGTGAGTACTTTGGTCGACTGTGCAAGAATCGCCAATCAAATTGACAATATTCCTAGCGTTTCGGCTCGATTTTTTCTCCGTTTGGTGACATATCTCGGCTATGTCAGACCCGACTCAAGATTCTAGCGCCGGTACCGCTCGTAAGGCTCTGGCAATTAATCTCGACCGCTCGGCTTACGGGGTTTTTGCAGAGATTGGTGCTGGTCAGGAAGTAGTGAGACATTTCTTCAAGGCCGGTGGAGCTTCTGGCACGGTCGCCAAAAGTATGTCCGCCTACGACATGCGCGTCAGTGATGCAATTTACGGACATCCCAAGCGTTACGTTTCACGTGAACGCCTCGAGCAAATGATGAGTCACGAATACGGATTGCTCGTGGATCGTTTGGCCTCCGAGCGTGGTTCCGCCACCCGTTTCTTTGCTTTTGCTGATACCGTTGCAACCACGCCCCACGATGGCAAAGGGCAGGGGCACTCGTGGATGGGCATGCGTTTTCAGGATGAAGTTGGCGCCGCGCCGAGTGATATCATTTTACACTTACGACTTTGGGATCGTGATGCTGGCCGCCAACAAGATGCCCTCGGAGTGGTGGGAGTTAATTTAGTTCACGCCGCTTTAAACTCGAATCGTGATCTCAATAAGTTCCTAACTAGCTTAGTGGATGATGTGGGCTCGGGCCGTGTGGAAATAGATTTTATTTATTTCAGTGGGCCGGCGTTCAGTAAATTTAATCCTCAGTCAGCATTAATTCAGTTGGTACGACTAGGTTTAACCGATGCCGTATTATTCGATGAGCAAGGACAGTCGGCCGTCGCTAGTGAGTTTTTCTACAAAAAATCTATATTAGTCGCCCGCGGTACTTTCCGTCCTATTTCATTGGTGAATGAAGACATGTTGGCCTGTGCTGAACGTTCTTTAGCGAAGACGAAAGAAAGTGTTTCGATATTTGAAATGTGCGTTGGACAGGAATCGACCGACCTAAAAGAAATTCTCGATCGTATTGCCCTCGTAAGTACTTTGGGACGCCCTCTGCTAATTACTCGTCACCGTGGCTGGTATCGCTTGCCCGCTTATTTCCGTCTGCATACCGATGGAGAGATCACCCTCATCGCGGGCATGAATAACTTAGTAGATTTATTTAACCCACAACACTACACGCACCTTGAGGGTGGAGTGTTAGAAGCTTGTGGTCGTCTCTTTAAGGAAAATGTAAAAGTGATGGTCTATCCGATGCGTGGTGATCAGTTGCGTCGTTTGATTGAAGATCCCGTAGCATGCCAGGTTTGCTTCCCCGAAACTTATCAAATCGAAGTCGACTCCGTAGTTACCGCGGCTGACGTGCAGGTGCGTCCAGCGGTGGCAGGATTATTTACCCATTTAAGAACAAACGGATTCTTAGTACCTATCACTGGTGCAAGTCCACAGGCTTTAGCTTGTCAGCCACGTACCTTAGCCGAACGGATAGCGGCCGGAGTAGATGGCTGGGAAAAAGAAGTGCCAGCCCCTGTCGCTAAAGAAATTACCCGTCGAAAGCTCTGGATTAAGTAATTCTTCGGTTTGCAGGTTTTGATTTTCGACTTTTAGTAAAACTTGTTAATGAGTTCGACGCCTACGTCCCTACCATCTGGTACTAATACGGAATTAGCTCTGTCCGTTGAACGTGCTTACCGCGAAGTGATTGTGTTAGATCGCTTGGGCGCGATTTGGTCGGTGATTCTTGCTAAGTGCTTATTAGCTCAGTGGGCAATCAATGAGTTCTCTATTCCCATCAGTGGACTGCGCTATATCTGGCTACTCACACTATCGATGGCCGTAGTTGCCACAGGTCTTTACCTGCGTGCTCATCAATCAAAAATAAA
>JBAXUJ010000174.1:0-2633 GCA_037129735.1 Opitutia bacterium
AAGAGCTTTCACAACTTGAGCTTTATTTTGCTCAATCTTTGCAGCTAATTCTTCGGCGGTTTTAGCGTCGATACGTGCTTCGAGTGAAGCTTGCTTAGCTTGCAGGGCCGCGAGGGTGTCTTTGGCTTCGCCAGCAGCTGAATTGTTACGATTGTCGAGTGCGGCGCGTAGAGCTGCTTCTGCTTCTGTAACTTTAGCTTCAGCTGCGGCGTCGCTGGATTTTAAGTCAGGTGATTTAGCATCTGCGAGAACTTTGGAAATCGCAGCGATTTTAGAGTTATAAGCGGCATCGCGAGCTGCAATACCGGCCTTAACTTTTTCGATCGAAGCTTTAACTTCTTCGATATCCTTTTTCATGTCGGCGACGGAGTCACCGCTGCGTGGAGCGAGGCCTGCGTTATTAGCCTTTTGAACTAATGATTTAAATTCTGCTTCATCACCTTCAGGAACGGCAACGTCGTCAGCTCCTGGTAATTTGGAAAGTGTAACGTTAATTTTTTCTGGGAAACCATAATCCATAGCGCCCGATCCGCTCGTGCGAAGGGTTGGTTTGAGGTAGGCTGACTCTGCAGCGTAGCCGCCTTTACCAATGGCGAGTTCGTAATTAGAATTACGCTCTAGAGTAATCGTTGTCGGCGTGCGACCAACAGCTTTGCCGTTCACACGGACCGCAGCATTGGGCGGTATCGAGGTGATTGAGACCTCCTGAGTGATGGAAGAGTCGGTGTCGGTTGTGCAACCTGTGATAGCCGCACAAAGTACAAGAAGGGAGACGGGGATACGCATAATAAGCTAAATTAAGTAGGGTAGTTTTATGTCTTAAAAAACAGTGGGGGGTTCAATCCCTAAAATAGATTTGTAGCGAGATTGACAGAGGGGGGTGAAATAAAAGAGTAAAACCTCGTTAGATTGCCAGCATAGCTCAGTTGGTAGAGCAGCCGCCTTGTAAGCGGCAGGTCGTCGGTTCGAGTCCGTCTGCTGGCTCCACTTTTTTAAAATCACTCAGACCAGGTTTGGCCTCGGCGCAAAGCGTCGGCCATCTGGATGACTTTTCTTAACCGGGAAAAATCATGGGCGCGAATCATGTGGCAACCCTGAGCAATGCCCCACGTCGCCGTCACTTCATTTCCTTCTTCGCGACTCGAGGGATTTTTTTCATTCAGCACTAAACCCAGAGTCGACTTGCGACTCGTTCCAAGCATGACAGGAAATCCGAGTGCAGTAATTTTTTCTAAGTTCCGCACGAGCATCAAATTTTGTTGAGGAGTTTTTCCAAAACCGAATCCCGGATCCAACCAAAGTTGTTCGGGAGCGATTCCTGCATCCAAACATAAGTGAATAGATAATTTTAAATCACTCCGTAATTCAGGCCAAAAGTCCTTATAATTCGCATCTTTTCTGCGATGCATTAAAATAAGTGGGCATTTTAATTGCGCGGCAACTTTAGCCATCGCGGAAGAATTTTTGGTGACCTCCCAACGAGCTCCTTCGACGTCGTTAATAATATCGGCACCACTCTCGATGGCTATTTTCGCAACAGAGGCTTTATAAGTATCAACGGAAAGTGGTACCTGCGGAAATTTTTTTCGGAGCGCGACGATGATAGGTTTTAATCGTGCGAGCTCGGTCTCTTCGGAAATGGTAGTCGCTCCGGGTCTGGTTGATTCAGCACCGAGATCCAAAATATCAACCCCTTGATCAATGAGACTTTGGGCTTTGGAAATAGCCGACGCTATGTCCGTAACTTCGCCTCCGTCTGAAAATGAATCGGGGGTGATATTGATAATCCCCATCATCAGGGTGCGTTGCCGCCAGTCGGGCAGGGGGGTGCCATGAGGACTCTTCCAAGACATAGATGATGGGGTAAACTCCTAAACCCAGGGTGCAACCCACAATAAATCGCAGGGTAGTAGCCGATAAGTCCTTCTCTATTAGTGTAGATGATTTGATTTAAATATTCTTAAGTATCTTATAAACAATAACTTAAGTATTATTTATAGGCAGGATTTGAGCCCTGCCGTCGATGTATAAAATCATACAGGTGGGCGGTGCTTGCAAATTAGCCATTTATTATGAACTTTTGCACAGTCCGAAATACGTATTCCAATGTTTTCACGCATTTTTAACAAGGTCCACCTTTTCACCATTTCCATTTTTGGAATTCTGGTGAGCGCCTGTTCGCGCGACGACTTAAATGTTCGTCAGTCGACCCTCGATCCCAAAGGCCCCGTGGCGAAGATGCAGTTCGATGTGTTCATGGACACCGTTTGGTTGGTACTCATCCTTTTTGCAGTCGTCGGTGGATTATTAGTTTATGCCGTAATCAAATTCCGCGCGCGTGCCGGTCAAGACACCCGTCCTCAAGTTGAAGAGGGTCACGGTAATCCTTTGGTCGAAATTGGTTTAATCACGGCATCGATTGGTGCACTCGTTTTTATCGCTATTCCGACCCTCAATGCAATTTGGTATACGGATGATGTTCCTGTGGAAGCGATTCCTACTTCAAAACTTTCTGCCTGGTATCAACACCTCGATGAAAACGGAAAAGAAAATTATCCTAAAGAACTTGCCGGAGATGTTTTAGAAATCGACGTCATTGGTAAACAGTGGTGGTTCCGTTTCGAATATCCACA
>JBAXUJ010000175.1:0-2630 GCA_037129735.1 Opitutia bacterium
CATGCGTTGACGTCCGGTGCTGGTACCAAATTCTAATTTAGCGAGGGCCCGTTGGAGAGGGTGCGACTCTTCCATTTTAGTGATAAACACGTGTGTACCCACTTTGGTATCGTAAGCTTTGCAGCAGCCGACGGTGTGGATGGCTTGAACGGGAATACCTGCAGATTGGAAGAATTCGGGCGTGTAAGTGTGTGAGGCGGTGACGTTGGGAGCGAAGCCCGCGCGTTTATCGAGCCAGTAGGCCTGACCGAATTCACCGATGATACGTCGATCTGCCGAAAGATCGCTGAGGATGCGTTCACGCACATCGCCGATGGTGTGAGCGAGTTTGGAACCAGCTTCCCAGTAAACCGCTAAGACTGATTCGTGATTGAAGGTAAAAGGTTTAGTTCCGGCGAAGCGGGTGAAATCAAATTCTGCGGCGGTGAAAACTCCAGCGTCGATGGCACCTTTATTAGCACGCAGTTCTGCTTCGGTAAGTTTGGTGAAAAGGGTGGACCATTTTTCTGGGCTAAGTTTGCAGACGTTTTGTACGATGTCGGCAGCACGGTTGAGTCGAGCCGACAGACGTGTGGCGTAGTCGGATTTATTGCCAAGAAACTCCGAGTAATGAATTTGCATTTGGCCGACTTCATCAGCGTAGGCTGGGGTGATGCCGCGACCCGTAGAGCCACGTGCTTCTTGTCCGAGAACATTCACGCGGTAATCTTCCCAAGCGAGATCGAGAATGCGGTGCGAGATATCGCTCACCATGCAACGCTCGTCGATGAGGAGGCGTGAGAGGACAGGGTAGCCAAGCTTTTCCACTGGGAGGGCTTCCCAGAGCGCTTTACGTGGGTCTGCGACAACGCCTGACCCCAGTGCAAGGCAACCCACGTCGTGTTCAGCAACACCACCAGGAAGGAGATTTAATTTGAGACCTGCGACTGTGTGGCCTGAGTTCGCACCACCATTAACTTTGAGAACGGTTCCGACGACATCGCGGCGACCGGTGAGGTGTTGAAGTTCGCGAACGATTTCAGGGATGACTCGACCCTTACCCTCGTCGCCCATGCTGATGCCGACGTCGGCAATGAGGAGGCTTTTAAAGGGAGTCAGAGACATGGGTGCAGGAAGGAGGAAACGGAAGTATTCTCCTGCTTAGCAAAAAATACAAAACAAAATTAGGAAGCAGGACCCTTTTGGCTTTCGTAGAAGGCGTTAATCTTCTTCGAAACGTCGCGATATCCTGAGTCAGCTGTATAAATCGCTTTGAATTCTTCAATAGCTTCTTTGGTTTTACCCATTTTCTCAAAGGCACACGCTAGCTCGTAAATCACTTCTTTTTTGAGATCATTCATGATTTGTAATTCCGATTTTGCTAAGTTGAATTGATCGACAGCTAAATCGAATTTGGAACTGACCACGAAAGCTTTGCCTATAGCGAGAATAGAAGCTTGGCGGAATTTCGGATTACGCTGTGCGTATTGTAACTGTTGAACGGATTCGTCGGTGCGTCCGGCCGCGAGAAGCAGGTTACCGTATTCAAAACGGAATGAATAATCATTCGGATAACGTTCAACGAGGCTTGCGGTTGTTTGTAAGCGGTAGGCAGTAAGTTCGCCTTCGTTTTTAGCGAGTTCAGCAACCGCAGCTGCATCGGCAGGATTTGCCTGAATTTTTTCTGCAAGAACTTTAGAGGCTTTTTCGAAGCGTTGGGTGATTAAATTTATTTCTTGGTTTTCGAGAGAGGAATCTTGTTTACCTAACGTGGTCAGACGTCCGCGTTGTAACCATGCGATGGCGCTATCGAGATCACCCGCAGCGATGAATTGACGAACGATATCACGGTAAAGATCGAGGCTGTCGGGTTGAGCTTGAATTTTAACAGCGAGAGCAGCGGCTTGTTCGAGGGCAGTACCAGAGTCCGTAACCGTACGAGCAGCTTGTTCGAGGCGAAGTGCTTCGTCTTTGTCTTTAAGTTTGGATTGGAAGTCGCCTTTGTCTTCCCAATTTCCTTTGCGCATCGTTTTGCTTACTGAAGCTTTACGTACGGACTCTTGGAGATCGCCATTTCCAGGGAAAACTTTCAGACCGGCGTCAGCAGCATTAAGGGCCGCATCGTATTCGTGCGCAGCAATCCAGGTATTAGCGAGATCGATAAAGTGTTGAACGTTTTTCGGATCAACTTGGGTAAGTTCTTCGTAGGCGAAAGCAGCGAGCTCAGGGAAGTCGAGTTTGAGTGCAGCTGCGGCGAGTAATTTATTGGCACCGATGTCACCAGGCTTTTTGGCGAAGGTGTCTTCAGCAGCTTGGATGGCAGCCAGAGGATCTTTCTCCGCTACTTTGTCGGGGTTGCCACCGAGTAATCCATCGAACAATCCTTTTTTAACTCCAAGAATGGCTTTTTGGGCACGGCGGAGTGAGCGACGTACTTCTAAGCAACCAGGGTTGCGCGACAATATGCCGGAAAGAATTTCCATGGCGTATTGAGGATTGGTCTTGAGCTGTTGATCGGCGGCAGCGATTTGCTTCTGCAGACGTGGATCAAGTTCAGTAATGGCTACTTTTTTCATTTAGGGGGTATAAATAGACCTCTGAAACGTGAGGCTCGGGGGGCAGTTGGTCAATCCCTTCGACGTAAAAAACGT
>JBAXUJ010000176.1:0-2606 GCA_037129735.1 Opitutia bacterium
GCTGCTAAATAATATTAACAATAAAAAAGCCCCGGAAGTCCGGGGCTTTTTGTTTAAGCACTTCGCGATTACGCGATGGTAACTTCTTTGGTGAGGTAAACGTCCTGAATGGTGTGCAGGAGTTTTGCACCTTCGCTGATGTCGCGTTGGAAAGCTTTACGACCCGAGATGAGGCCTTGGCCACCGGCGCGCTTGTTGATGACGGCAGTTTTAACGGCTTCAGCGAAGTCGTTATTACCGGAAGGACCACCGGAGTTGATGAGACCAATGCGACCCATGTAGCAATTAGCGACTTGGTAGCGGGTGAGGTCGATCGGGTGATCGGAGCACAAGTCAGTGTACATGCGCTTGTCGATTTTACCGTAGGAAGATTCGGTTTGTTGGATAGCGAGGTAGCCACCGTTGTTTTCAGGAAGCTTCTGCTTGATGATGTCAGCACAGATTGTGACGCCGAGGTGATTGGCTTGGCCAGTAAGGTCAGCCGATACGTGGTAGTCTTTGTCCTTCTTGAAGGCGTTATTACGAGTGTAGCACCAGAGAACGGTGGCCATACCTTGTTCGTGAGCCATTTGGAAGGCTTGCGAAACTTCGATGATTTGGCGGTTGGTTTCAGGTGAACCGAAATAGATGGTCGCACCCACAGCAGCGCAGCCCATGTCAGCGGCTTGCTTGATGGTACCGTACATCACTTGATCGCCGATGTTAGGGTAGGTCAGTAATTGATTATGGTTAATCTTAACCATGAAAGGAATCTTATGAGCGTAGCGACGTGAGACGCTGCTGAGTACGCCGAAGGTAGAACAGACCGCGTTACAGCCACCTTCGATGGCGAGCTTCACGATATTTTCACCGTCGAAGTAAATAGGGTTCTTGGCGAACGAAGCACCGGCGGAGTGTTCGATACCTTGGTCAACCGGGAGAATGGAAACATAACCGGTGTTAGCGAGACGACCAGAACCGTAGAGGCGTTGGAGGTTAGCAAGAACACGGTTGCTGCGATCGGAAGCGCTGAATGCGTGCTCAACCCAATCAGCGCGAGGCTGGTGGATTTGCTCTTTTTTGATTTTCGGAGAATTGAAGCCCAGAAGGGACTCCGAATCGCTACCGAGAAGTTTTTGGATTTCGCTGTATTGGCTCATGGTAAAAAGTGTGCTTAAAGTTTGGGCAGACCCTCTACAAAAGGGCGATTCATGCCTTGGTCTTCAAGCCATAATTTAAAAACCCTCATAAAATATCACCAGGTAACACCTCGGTGAACCATTTTGAGCATTTCTTGACTAAATTTGCCAATCTTCGCCGGACGCGGAAGCGGGTCGAGCCAGTCCAGGATGTGGAGCGGTGACGATACGAAGAACGGCTTCAGATTCACCGGTGAGAGCCCGAGCCCGTTTCACCGCCTTGGCCAACGCCGCGGTAGGGTTCGATTCATCCCACGGAATGAAATTATCTGAACCCACTGAAGATACTAAATCGGCGTTAACGAAAATCTGTAAGGTGTCTGGTTTTAATTCACACAAAATTAAATGACGATTCCCAGATTTAAGCGTATCAGCTAAATCACGAAGCAGTAAAACACCATTCGCATCGAGATGGTGGGCTTCGCGGAATTTTAAAATAAGAACTTTAAGATTAGGATCAGCGGAAGCGCGACGGAGGTGTTCGTGGAAGGCCTGCGTGGCGCCGAAGTGTAAACTTCCTTCGACGTGCAGAATCGAAATGCCTGTAGTTGATTTACCTTTCGTGCGTTGGGTGATTTCGCCGGTTTCAGAGAAATCGTATTCAACGACATCGGGCTGAGAGGTTTGACGAAGATAAAAAGCAATCGCCACACCGGTACCGAAGAAGATGGCGACGTCCAAAGGGGCTAAGAGTGCGGTGAAGAACGTTGATAGGAATACAACGCGATCCTGGGTACCAGACTTTAATATTAATTTTATGGCGGAAACATTGGCTAATTCGAGTTCCACTAAAATGACTAACATTGATAAACAGGCGAGTGGCACGAGGGCGACCCATTTACTGATAAAATAGGCGAAGGCTAAAATTACCGTGCCGCAAAATAGGGAAGCGTAAGCAGTTTTTGCACCGCTGGAAACGTTGAGTGCGGAGCGACTGATGGAACCCGACGCTGGCATGCCGCCAGAAAATGCACAGGCAAGGTTGGCCATTCCGAGTCCGAAGACTTCTTGGTGTAAATCGGAAGGTCGCCCGGTCTTTAGGGCTGAAGCTCGTGCATTCGCAGTGCCTTCAATGATAATTAAAACCGCTAGTGCGAGTGCAGGTGAAAAGAGTGCGGAAAGTTTTTGCGCCGAGAAATCGGGAACATAAATCGCTTTGTCGGAATGAGCGGCATCGCCGACATAGCGGGTAATGTCACGACTACTTCCTTGGGCAAGGGTGACGTTTTGTGCGATGATAGCACCAAAGGTTGCTACTGCAACGGCGCCGAGAATCGCTTTGCCCGTACCGAAAGGCTTTTTCAATACATAGTAAGTGATGCCAGTCACGATGGCTAAACCGAATCCAGGATTTAAAAGTGCTTTGCCCGATTTTAAAATCTGCCAAATGACTTCGAAGAGATTGTATCCAGCTAATTCATCGGGCAG
>JBAXUJ010000177.1:0-2590 GCA_037129735.1 Opitutia bacterium
GGAACTTGTGTGGAGCGTAAGGAGGCCTTCAAGTTGGCTGGTGTACCTGACTTGACCGTCTATCAAAGTTAATGTCCTTAATTAGGCAGACTGATGGACTCCGAAGCACTCTGATTTAATTTGAAATTAAACACAATTTGGTTGGAATTGCTTAGTGTTTGCAAAAGCAAAACATTTTATTGTTTGGGGCGTATTGGCTGCGTGGTTGGCGTCGTCGGGTTTGACTTTAGATTTATTACAAGTGGTCGCTTGGGTTAATATGTCGCGTATAAATGCGACAACGCTTTCAACCACTGAGGCTATTAACAAGACTTTGAAAGATAAGCCCTGTTCACTTTGTAAGGTAGTGCAAAAGGCCAGAAGCGCCTCCGAGCAGGTTCCACTAGACAAAGGAGATGCTCTCAAGGCGAAAATAAAGTATGACTTTAATTTCGATCAAGGAGCTTATCTAGCTTTGCCTAAGGATTATGATTTTATTTCTCAGCGTAATCCGGAAGTTTATTCTGGTCAGCTAGCAGAGGAAGTTCCCGTGCCACCACCGAAGGTATAGTCTAAAAATCTCTTGGGCTTCGGCTCACGTGGCTTCATTTACCAATCTCACTTAATCCCAACGGATAAGTGTCTGTGCATGTAGTAGATTAGCCACACTACTCACATGCGCAAAAAACAAAAACAAAAATTATGAATATTTCTTCTTCGGTCGCTCGCTCTACGCCAGCTGCCATTCTCGGATTCCTTGCCTTAGGAGTCTTCACCACTGCACAGGCCTGTCCGTGCGGTTGCGTTAAAGTCTGTGTCGATAATCTTGCTGAGCGTCCTGTTGCTGAACCAGGCGCTTACACGCTCGATTTACGTTATGACTATATTAGTCAGAATGAACGTAGTAATGGTGCATCCACCGATTGGATTGCTACACACCGTAATCTTGTCGCAACGATTGAAACTCAGTTATTAGGCAGAATATTTTCAATCAATGTACCTCGAGTAGATAGGTCCTTGGAGGTGGATGATAAAAAGGGCAAAGTGGTTGGACTAGGTGATATTGCAATTACGACTAGGAATAGTTGGGATGATTATACAGTTTCTGTTGGATTAAAATTACCTACAGGAAAAGATGATCTGAATATTCTAGTCCCGCGTCGTTATCTACAACCTGGCACAGGCTCAACTGATTTACTCTTAGGTATTCGAAAAGAATTTGGACACGAATCTGATCTTGTTACCGAGTTTCTCCAAGTTCAAACACAGGTAGCTATATTATCAGATTCGTACTTCCGCCCGGGAAGTAGTTTGTCCTTAACGGCTGGGCTTCATTATAAGCTTAATGATTCGTTGGCGTTGTCATTACAAGGAACGCTGCTCAGACAATATCGAGACAAGAATACTCAAAGTACTGTAAATTCAGACTACGAGGAAGATGCTGAAAGTGCAGGTTTACAACAAATCATCACGATAGGAATAAGTTATAGGTTTAATTCTTCGATAAACTCTTATCTATTCTATAGTGATCCGATTAAGACTTCAAACTATGCACCTAGTTCGGCAGGTGGTTTGGTTAATCCAGTACATGCTTCAGCTATCTGGTCGTTTGGATTTATTCATACGTTCTGAGTTAAATTAGTTTCATAGCACCTCAGAGGCCTGTCGTACTGCAATACGATAGGCCTCTTTTATGGCTATTTTTAGGGCTTTTAATAAAGTGCCTTGCGGGGTGGGAGGGGACGGCTCTAATTCGGGGGAGTCAGATGTTTACCTGCACTAAAGTTTATCGAGACGTTCCCTTTGCTCATCGCCAGCACCGGCATAGTGGGAATTGCGCATTTATTCACGGTCACAACTGGGGAATCGGTTTAGAGTTTGGCTGTAAGCAACTCGATGAGCGTGGCTTCGTCGTCGATTTTGGAGGTCTGGCTTATATCAAAACTTGGATTGATCAAAATCTCGATCACGCCTGTTTGTTTGCCGCGGACGACCCTGAGCGCGACGCACTGTTAAAAAATCATCATAAACTTTTTAAGGCACTCATTGTTCCATCCGCTTCGACTGAGGGCATTGCTCAGTTTTTATTTAATACACTCGATCCGATGGTGCGCAAAGAGTCGCAAGGAAGAGCTTGGTTAATCGCGGTGCACTTATACGAAGATTCTAAAAATTCTGCTCGGTATCAGCCCGACGTCTAATCATGGCTGAACTTTATCCGGTCAATGAAACCTTCTTGAGTTGGCAGGGTGAAGGTGTGCACATGGGCAGGAAGGCTTTTTTTATTCGCCTGCAGGGCTGTCCGGTAAAATGCACATGGTGTGATTCTGCTTCCACTTGGCATCCGCAGTATGTCCCGAAAAATATTCGTAAAGCTAACGCAGATGAACTCGCGAAGGAAGCTGCTGAATCAAAACCCGATTTTGTTGTGCTCACTGGCGGCGAACCCTGCGTGCATGATTTAGTTCCCCTATTGAATTCATTGAAGGCGGTTAAGCTTAAGGTTCATTTGGAGACCTGTGGTGCCTACACGATACCCGAAGGCTTAGACTGGGTGACCGTGAGCCCTAAATGGGCTAAGTTGCCTGTGGCGGAGTCGTTGGCGAAGGCT
>JBAXUJ010000178.1:0-2589 GCA_037129735.1 Opitutia bacterium
TCCAACCTCAGACCAAAGATAAACACAGTCACCGCGCTAAAGCCTTCGCCCAATTGGTTCATTGGATGAAAGAAAACGAATTAGGCGTTTAGTTGGATTTAGCTTCGATATGATCAGGAGGCAGCCCCTCCTGGAACCGTCTAAACATCTCTTTATACAAGCCCTCTAAGTGCTTTGTATACTGTGCCGTATTAAATAAAGGAGTCGTATAGCGATTATTTTTTATTTTGGCTTTAATCGCAGAAAGCTTTTCGGGGTGCGTCGCTAACTCAACAGCTCGATCCTCGTATTCTTTTAATGATTCAGTAATCAGTTCGGATACATCAAGTGCCTTGAGTATGCCAGCGGCCACTCGTCCTGGCAGAGTCTTACCCACACAGGTTAAAAGAGGAGCCCCAGCCCATAACACATCGCAGGCCGTGGCGTGGGCATTATAGGGCAAAGTATCCAAAAACAATCCAACGACGCGATACCGGGCGATATATTTCATACGCTCGGGGATACGGGGGGCAAAGTAAATACGGGCTGGATCAATTCCACTTTTTTCCGCCTCAAGACGGATATTTTTTTGGAATAACTCATTACTCTTAGGCAACCAAAGTAATCCTTGAGGCACTCGCCGTAAAATATTCATCCAGATATCGAAAACCTGTGGTGTGATTTTATAAGCAATATTTAAGCATGCGAAGATAAAGCCTTCATCGGGCAAGCCATACTCACGTCGCGAGAGCGACTGCTTAATCTCCTTCTCTTTGCCAAAATCATTCGGCATGTAAGTGTGGGGCAAGTAAGCAATTTTCTCTAAATAATAAGGTCGGCTTTCCACTGGAATGACCGCGACGTCAGCAATCATATAATCAATATAATTAGTCCCCTGTGTACCAGGATAAGCGAGATAATTCACCTGTACAGGTGCAGCGCGATTCTTGAGAACCCCAGGACGTGGCTTGTCCGCAAAACCATTTAAATCGACCATAATATCCACTTCTAATTGTCGTGCTAGTTGCGTCACTTGTGCGTCATCCATATCTTTAATATTATGAACCTGATCAAACCCTTTTAAAATTCGTTGTCGAACTTGGCTGTCGTCCTCAGGTGTATCATCAAACGCCAAGACTTCGAATTGATCCCGGTTATGACTTTCAATGACACCAACTAAACAAACCGAGACCGCATGGTTGCGATATTCCCCACACAAATATCCGATTTTAATCTTGGTTGATTTATTTTTTTTAGAAAAATTTTGCGGGGATAATACAAGTTCATTTATCAAACGTGCACAGTTTATAGCGTTTAATTTCAATTCCTGCTCCGACTCGGAAATACTCAATAAATCAAATGCAAAACTAACTAAATAACCCTTAGAAATTCCGTGATGAAGTTGCGCTACTAAATTGCGGTAGTCATTCCAATCAGCATTAAATTTTTTCATGTGTAGGAATGACCCCAAATAACATCCTTCTTCTGGGGAAATTTTATAACACTGCTCATAACATTGCATCGCCTTATCTCTTTGATTATCACGAAGGTAATGAGAAGCTAGACCTTCCCAATAGGCAGCAACTTTGGGCTCTAACTTTAGTGCTTTTTCAAAGCTCGAAACCGTATCGTTTTTTAATCTCAGCTCCATGCAACACAGAGCTCGATAACTCCAAATGGAAGCTAGACTACTATCCAAATTTAAGACGATATCAAAAATCTTAATCGCCTCTTCATATAATTTAGATTCAAACAAAATTTGACCCCGATAGGCCCAAGCTAGGTAATGCTTAGGGTCACTTCTGCAAGCCGCGACAAGAACCTCAACGGCCTCGTTTATTTTATTCAACTTGTATAATGTATAGCCATATCGTGCGTTGATCTCTGGATCATTCGGTACATGTGTTCGTACTTTCTCGAAATATAAACAGGTCCCTTCATAATTCTCTAAAGTAAAATTAATCATACCCAAGACCCTCAACACCGGGTAAGACGCCTGACTTAGTTTTAAGACTTCAACAAGAACCTGCTCCGCTTCGGTTAGTCTATTTTGTTTATATAAAGCCAAGCCCAAGTTCTCACGGGCACTAAAATGCTGAGGGTTTAACTCTAATACTTTACGAAATTGTCTTTCAGCATCACTTAATTGATTAGTCATACCGAAAACCAATCCAGACAAGAAAATTACCCGATAATATTGAGGTTCTTGAGCCATCAACTGATCAACGACTTTCTTCCCTTCCTCGATTTGATTATTTCTTAATAAATCTTCGGCTAGCGTAATCTTATTTTCTAAATCCGAATTCATCGTATCTTAATTCAAGAAATTTTAGAAAAAAATCGCTTCGGAGAGGGCCTGAGCTGGACCCATGAAAGCAACGCGCTGAGCCAGTGATTGCGTCGTTTCTGCACGAGTAAAACGCAGTCCAGCCCATGTGCCTTGATCGGCATGTTCCCAAGAAAAACGGCTGCCGTCTTCAAAAACCCATTCGGCATCCAAGTTATCACCCGCGGGTGCCTCTTCGGATAATTTAAATTCGGCCTGTAGTGGAACTTGAGCGACTTTGGAACATTCGACCAAGCAATCACGCATCCAATTTAATAAGCCCA
>JBAXUJ010000179.1:0-2587 GCA_037129735.1 Opitutia bacterium
CCATTATTGGAAAACATTACTTGGCGCATGTCAACCGGTCCGACGCGGAAGAATTTTGGAAACTCGCACCAATGCCCAAAGTGGTAAATCAGTAAGCCGCACGGACTATTTTAAAATTCTTTAGGTTGGTTGTTGGTCGGTAGATTAATTGGAAGATTAATTATAGGCGTCGATATAACAGCGATACGAATTCTTTTTTAACGCTTGGCATGATGTTTTACCAATGTCTGCCTTAACTCCTCAGCTTCTTCCATCTGTCTCGCTTTGAACTTTCTGAATCTGTTAGCCAGCTCTCGTTTTTTATAAACTTCTTCCAATTCAGCCTCAGGGTATCGCTTTTTATATTCTGCCAATCGTCCTTCCCATGCTGAGTCTGGCTGAACAGGTGTCTTATACCCCCACATATGATGGATAGGGGGAGATAGTTTATCTAGATTAGGACTGAAGGATTTATAACTAATGGAGACCTGATATCCAGTAAGTTTATAAAAACACTCTGCCACATAGTTTCCTACCGTGAGTGCATCATCAGGTTTACAAAGGAAGCCATCATGCATTGGCACAAACCAGATCTTCTGCGCCATACAATACGCACCCACCTTCGCTACCATTATGGATGCTTCAACATTCTGCAAATACAACGCAGTGTCTTTATGCTGAAGAATTGCTGCGGTGAGATTTGGGAAAAACTTTTGGTAGAACTGGTACACATAGTTGTTTTTACAGCGCTCTGGACTCTTTTCGGGGTCATTGACAAACAAAACCCACTGCTCTTTACACCCATCACGAGCGTCCTCAATCATACCCTCCACACGGATCACATCATAGATATCGTGATCCAATACGCGAATGTAATTTTGCCTCTCACCGGCATCTGTCGCCAGCGTTAAGAGCAACACCGGATGACAGGATTTTACATCCCATTCACCATCCAACGGTAGATTGGTATCTCGCCACACCAAATTTGCTCGATACTCGCGCGGCATCAGAATGACAGAATGCGAAAGCCGCTTGGACTTCTTCCCAGTCCGGCAATTAACTTCTTGATGAAAGATATTCTTGGCGCAGTCGTGACTTGCCGCGGAGTCCACAGCTGATTGAAATTCCACCAATTCTTTACGACTCGATAACTGCTTCAGATTGTCGTGAATGAAATGTATCCACGGTTCGGCTGCTGAATACTTGCTTGCGTCTTTGGTGGCTCGAATTCGCTGAACCTTAAAATCTCGAGTGACGATACCGGATTGTTGCGCAGCAAGTGGAATCCAGTAATGCTTGGTTTGACCTGCGGAAAATGCACTGGGCATTATGTAATGGTCATCCACCTCAAGCTCACCCCAGTTTTTCAATTGCTGAATGTATTTTTTGTAACCCTTGCCAATCTTGTCCTTGAAATAACCGGAATGAATTTCAGCTCGCGCTTGCTTGCGGCACTCGATCAACACTTTGTTTTGGATGTAACAACACCATTCCTGCTCCTCCAACGATAAACCAGCGGCGGCAAGTTTTTCTTGTAATGATGTTGTCGTGGCGAATTTGTGGATTCGTAGCCACATTCGATCTTTTCGTGCTCGCTCACTTTTAGTCATAATCAGCTCCGAAGAACGCATTCCTGCAACGCCACATCACCCGTGAACAACATTGCCAAAACAAAACCGTGTCCCATTGACCTTGCCGGATTATTCAAGACCTCAGAAATCGTGTCATACTCGTAAGCATCAAAATCCATTAAATACAATGTGTTCTCAGCATCCGGTTTTATTTCCGACTCCCATATTTCTTTCAATCCTTTGAAATATGGCTGCTGGACAACCTGCTGCACATACAACGGAACATAAATTCGTTTGCGTGCCTCAACCCTGCCAAGGCATTGACCGTCCCACCAATGCAAAGACGATCTAACGGATTTACCAAACGGATAACGCTCCCCACGCCATGACGACCATCCCGTTTTAGCCCATGCAAAATATTCGGCATTTGGTTTGCCGTCGTCGCCAATGTGTCGATGATAGAGCTTGGAATACTGCCACGCATTTTCCAGTTTCTTGGCGGTGTAGCCTTCGTATAAATGACACGGACCGAGACAAAATGGGCTGAGCTGTTTTTCGCCATCGTCTCCAGTGCTGGTGCAATTTACATACAGCCCGTTTTTGTCGTCCCGATTCTGGCCCTTCAGCGGGATCACGCGCACCCTTGCACTTATGCCTCCATAGCCAGAATGGTACTTGGTTGGGCTTGGCTTACCAAAGTCAAACCACTCGGATGGGTCAGCGGTAGGTATGCTCATCGAAAATCTTCAGCGTTCACTATTTATTACCGGACAATCAAACGACCCAATGAATCAGAACCCATTATCTCCAGACGAGTACGAAAAACTGTTTAAAGTGTTGGAACTTGTGGCTCAGAATATCGAACGCCTCTTGAATCAAGGTATCACGATGACCGAGGGCATGGACAGCCAAGAAATTCAATCAAGCCAGAAGCGAATTGATACATACCGGAGCCGGATGGAAAAAGAACGCCAACGCATCCGGCGCATTCGTGACTACGCCCGCCACAAAAACCGGACACACCAACACAAAAATCG
>JBAXUJ010000018.1:0-14334 GCA_037129735.1 Opitutia bacterium
TGCCATTTTGGATGAGTAAGTGTCCGGTTTCACTCGAACCATATAAATTAATTACTGGAACTCCAAATACACGCTCCATAATGCGTCGATGAATCACACTCGTGTATTCGTAGCTCGAAATAATAAAACGTAGGGAAGGGAACTGAATTTTATTTCGTTCACAATAGAGGGCGAACCACATGCCATGCACGGGATCCACATCGAGAAAATCAGGCGCCCATTGAGTGGTTTCAGTCGCCATCATTTTCATTTTATCATCAGGAATACTAAACGGAATACGCGATTGATTAACGTAGAGCGTATGGCCGATGATGCGTTGTTCGAAATTTAACCAGCGCGCGAAACAACTCACGCCGCTACAGCCAGGGGTCGTTAAAACAGCCCGTTTTAAAAAACCTTTTTCATGAATAAGTTTTTTGATTAAATCGTTATGGTGAAAGGCTTTGGCTTCTTGTTCAGCCCACCATTCGATTCCAAAAATGACGCGGACGCTGGCACCTGAAGTGCCTGACGTGCTTTCTTCCTCAATGATACCTTGGTCGGCCAGCTTTTTTAAATTAAAACGTTTGGGCAGTAAATCCTGCGGAGAATGTTGGCGAAGTTCTGCTTTGGTTAGTCGCGGCAACGCTGTCCACTGTTCGGGATTCTTGCTCATCGCTTCTTTCCAGTCGCTGCGATTGTAGAAGGGCACATCCACCGTTTGCGCGATTACAGAGTCAATCGCCTTGGACTGTTGGAGGTGTAAATGCGTGCTCGGCGAAATCATGCGACACTTAAGTGCTAATCTAAAAGACCACTTTTCGCAAGCAGTGGTAAGTAAATCATGAATTTTGTGACTTTCTGTTGTAGTAATCTTCAATTGGTGTATGTTGTTGGGTACGTTTATGCTAAATAGGCCTGATGATGCTACCTTACCCAACCTCATTCTCGCGGGAATGATGGGAACGGGGAAGTCTGCGTTAGGTCGCCAGTTAGCTCATCGTTGGCAAAGACCGTTTATTGATACCGATGATCTCGTGGAAAAATTAGGTGGGGCGAGTATCGCCGATATTTTTGCTCAACAGGGTGAAGAACATTTCCGTGCCTTAGAACGAAAAGTAATCGAAGAATTAATTCCAGCATCGGGTGCCATCATCGCTTGTGGTGGGGGATTAGTCGTCCCGGAAGGTATGGCTGAACTCGTCCGTTCAAAGGGCGTGGTGATTACTCTCTTTGCATCGGTTGATACGATTATTCGTCGCACGGCGAACACTTCCCGCCGTCCACTTTTAAAGGGTGACGATCCCGAAGTGAAGATTCGCGAACTCATGAAGAAGCGTGAAAAAGCCTATATGAGTGCGGGTATTGCTGTTTATACCGATGGTCGCACGGTACAGCAACTTTGCCTCAATATTGAACGCGTTTATGAGCGTGAAGTATTTCGTATTAAGCAAGACGCTGCCCGGAAATTAAAAGAGGATTAACCCACGGCTGTCCGTCGGGTTTTAATTCTTTCTGAACTTTTATAACTTCTAGAAAAGAATTTCGATCCACGCGCATGGCTCCCAGGCTTTCGAGGTGTGGTGTGGGTACTTGGCAGTCGATGAGTGAAAAATTACAGCTGATCAATCGGTGCATCAAGGCAACGAAGCCAACCTTGGAGGCGTCGGTCTTATGGTGAAACATAGACTCGCCATGGAAAACTCTTCCCAGGGCCATACCATAAAGTCCGCCGACTAATTCGTCTTCCCAGTAAACCTCAACGCTGTGGGCGAAGCCCATTTGATGGAGCTTAACGTAGGCTTCGATCATTTCCTCGCTAATCCAGGTGCCATCTTGACCCGGACGATACACCGCGGCGCACTCACGCATCACTCCCTCGAAATCTTTATCAATCGTTACCTTCCATTCTTTCTTTCGCATTACTTTTTTTAAACTGTCGGTCACGCGTAGCTCAGAAGGTAACAAGACGAACCGTGGATTAGGACACCACCACTTGATGGGTTGATCTTCATTGAACCATGGAAAAATCCCATGATTGTACGCACACAGAATGAGTTCAGGATCTAAGGAGCCGCCAATATGGATAGGCGACGTGCCTGACGCAGTAGAAGGGTCGGCAAAGGGCCACTTACGCATACCGTCAGACTATTGACGGTCGGCTATAAGGCAAGTTTACCCCTTAGTGATGTTATAAACGGAAGGAATCGAAATGCCCAGTTCCACGGCGATTTCTTTAACATTTAAACCTTTTTTACGAAGGTTCTTAGCCTTAACGCGGGTCGACTCATTGATAATAGCGCGGGCACGATTGGAACGAGAAAGTAACTTGACCAGACGACGAGTGAGTTCGTTTTTGGACAGAGCGGCTACTTCCTTCTCGATGCTCTTCGAGCGATCAGAAAATTCTTCATCCCAAGCTTGGTGCGCAGCGTTGCGTGCTCTCTCCAGTGCAGCACGAACAAACTGCTCTTTGGAGTTAAAGTCTGAAGGGTTGAGATCTATTTTCATTAGTTATAATTTAAACAAGTTATTATAATTTAAGAAAAGTCAAACGTGAGTTGATGATTATTTCGCCTTAGGATTACTCATCAGAGTATAAATAATGTTTGTATGAATACAAGCATACAGCCCAGATGTTCCCTTAAATGGCTCTAATTGGTAAATAAACTACCTTTTGCTCCATTCCAACATACGTTGAAGGGGAATTTCAGCTGCCGCCCGAATTTTTTCGTCTAAGATAATTTCAGGTTTTCCGCTGATTAGGCAGTCGCGAACCTTCTCTAAGGTATTCATTTTCATGAAGCGACAGTCATTGCATGAGCAACGATCGGTCGGTGCAGCGATAAATGTTTTATGGGGAACTTCTCGGCGGAGTCGGTGAATCATGCCGGATTCCGTAGTAATAATCAGGGTGTCCGCTGTTTGTTTTTTGCACCAATCTACCATGAGTTCGGTGGAGCAAACCATATCGGCAATATCACGCACCGCTTCGGTGCATTCAGGATGTGCCACCACGGGTGCATGCGGGTGTTCAGCTTTGGCTCGTAGCAAGGCAGCAGGGGTGAACTGAACGTGAGCGTAACAATTACCCGGCCATAATTGCATGGCGCGACCGGTTTTACTCGAGACCCAACTTCCTAAATTTTGATCAGGCACAAAAAGAATCGGACGATCAACTGGAACTTGTTCGACAATTTTACTCGCGTTGCCGCTCGTCACAATCACATCGCTCAACGCTTTAACCGCCGCACTGCAATTAATATAGGCTACGATATAAAGATTCGGTTGCGCGGCTTTGATAGCTGCTAATTTTTCGGCTGAACACGAATCGGCTAACGAACAACCCGCGTCCATGTCGGGCAATAAAACGCGTCGTGTCGGATTTACAATTTTGGCCGTTTCGGCCATAAAATGCACTCCACAGAACACGATAGTCGAATTTTTTGCGGCGGCAGCTTTGTAGGCTAAACCTAAGGAATCGCCCACATAATCAGCGACGACTTGAATGTCTTCGCACTGATAATTATGAGCGAGGATGATGGCGTCTTTTTCTTTTTTTAACTTTAAGACTTCGCGTTGTAATTCTGTTTGAATATTTCCGCCCTGAGGAAGTGGGGGAAAGACGCTACCGGTGGGAAAGGATTTCATGAGCGAGAAGATTTTCTTTTTTGGCAAGTTTCGCAGAGTGCGTTCACTTGAAGTTTTTGTGAAATAGGTTTCATGCCATGCTTAGCAGCAACCGCTTTACCATACCACTCCATAAAGGGTGCTTCGACTTCTAAAATGGTATCGCAGCTTTCACAGATGAGCTGTGCACGGAAATTCGCACCACCGGTTTCAGTTAAATAGTATTTATGATCGCGACCGACATCGACTTCGCGAATGACATTACTTCCGATGAGTAAGGGTAGGGCACGGTAAATAGTCGCACGAGAGACTGTTCGATCAATCGCCCGTGATTTTTTTAATAATTCTTCCGCCGTATAGTGACCGTTTAGACTTCGGGCTGCGTCAAAAACGGCCATTCTCTGACGTGTCCCGCGCAAGCCCTTATCGGCAATGTAAGCCCGGAAGGCGTTAGATTGCTCGACGGAATCGTTGGCAGGAGACTTCGGCATGCTGATTTGAGACACTTTTGATACTAAAAGCCGATTCGTCAACATGGGACGATTCATTGACATAAGGCTTGAGGTATAGTCGATTTAACCCCTTTTTCATTAAGAAAGAACATTCCTATGTTCCACAATACGGACGATTTACGCATCCGCAGCCGCCTCCCATTGCTGCCCCCCGCAACCTTACTACAGGAATTGCGTCCGACGGAACATGCCAGCGAGGTAGTAGCCAGCGCCCGCAAAGATGTCTCAGCCATTTTATCCGGTAAAGACGACCGCCTGCTTGTCATCGTTGGACCCTGTTCCGTTCATGATCCCAAAGCCGCGATGCAGTATGCCGAACTTTTGCTGAAAGAAGCCAAGAAGCATAGCCAAGAACTTTTAATCGTGATGCGTGTTTATTTTGAAAAACCACGCACCACCGTCGGCTGGAAGGGTTTAATCAATGACCCTGAAATTGATGGTTCATTTAAAATCAATGACGGCCTTCGCTTAGGTCGTAGAGTTTTATCCGATATCGCTAACCTCGGCCTGGCTTCCGCCAGTGAGTTTCTTGATCCGATCACTCCACAATACTTGGCTGACTTGGTAGCTTACGGCGCTATCGGTGCACGCACGACTGAAAGTCAAATTCACCGCGAGTTGGCTTCTGGTCTCTCGATGCCGGTTGGATTCAAAAATGGAACGGATGGTTCAATTCAAGTGGCCGTCGACGCTTGTCTGTCTGCTCGCTCGTCTCACTGGTTCCCATCGGTCACCAAAGAGGGTGCTGTCGCTATTTTTGAAACCTCAGGAAACCCTGATGCCCACGTGATTTTACGCGGTGGTTCACGTACCGGTCCTAATTTCGGTTCCGAATTTGTTACCGATACGGAAGCTCGTTTGCAGAAGGCTGGAATCACCACCCGCATCGTCATCGATTGCTCACACGGTAACAGCTCGAAAGATCATCGACGCCAATCGGTCGTGGCTGCGGATATCGCTGAACAAGTTTCCCGTGGCACCAAAATTATTGGTGGCGTGATGATCGAAAGTCACCTCGTTGAAGGTCGCCAAGATTGGAAAGGTCGTGACGCCTCAACTTACGGCTGCAGCATTACCGATGCTTGTATTTCCTTCGAGCAAACTTTACCTGTTCTCGAATTGCTTGCTAACTCAGTTCGCAATCGTCGCGCTTTAGTTAAAGCCTAATTTCTCGTCACCACTATGAATAACGTCCTAAAACTACTCCTCGAGGGAGAACCTCTCGATACTGCGCAAATCGGAAAGATTTTGAATCTCGGTCAAGTAGCCGTGGAGTCACAGTTGGCTGACTTGCGTAAGCAGGGTGTCTTGCTCGGTTGGCGCGCCGTACTCAATCCTAGCTTCGAAGCGGAACGTCGCGTGCGTGCCGTCATCGAAATTAAAATCCAAACACAAGGTGCTGGTGGTTTCGATGGAATTGCCGAACGCATTAGCCAATTCGAACAAGTCGAAAGCTGTTACCTGATGTCAGGTGGCTACGATTTACTCGTGGTGGTGACTGCCGATAATCTCTATAAAGTCGCTGGATTCGTGCATGAACGCCTCGCTCGAATCGATGGCGTGCAGGGCACCTCAACTCACTTCTTCTTACGTGCTTATAAGAAAGATGGCTTCGTGATTACGGATAGCGGTGCCCATCGTGATCAACCCTCTGTCAGCCCCTAATATTTAAATTATGGACGAATCTGGTCGATTTGTGGCGCGTCACGTAGCGTCACTCCCCAAATCCGGTATCCGAGATTTCTTTGCGATTGTGTCTAAAATGAAAGACGCCGTCTCGCTCGGTATTGGTGAGCCAGATTTCATTACACCGTTTCACGTGCGTGAAGCCGCGATGGCTGCGTTGGAAAAAGGTCGTACTTCTTACACGGATAACCGCGGTACACTTCAGCTGCGCGAAGAGATTTCACGCTACGTCGAAAAATACTACGGACCAACCTATAATCCTGAGAACGAAATTTTAGTCACCGTCGGAGTTTCCGAAGCTCTCGATATTATGCTTCGCGCCACTCTGAATCCAGGCGACAAAGTTCTCTATCACGAGCCTTGCTATGTTTCTTACGCTCCTAGCGTTACGCTCTGTCACGCTACGCCGATTCCCATTAAAACCACGTCGAAAGATCAATTCGCTCTCGATCCCGCTGCCTTGCGTGCTGCTTGGCAACCTGGTTGCAAAATTTTAATTTTAAATTTTCCAACGAATCCTACAGGCGGAACGGCTGATCGTAAGAAGTTGGAAGAGATTGCTAAGTTTGCGGTGGAGAAAGATCTCCTCGTTGCATCCGACGAAATTTATTCCGAACTCACTTTCGAAGGTGACCACGTCTCAATCGCATCATTGCCCGGTATGCGTGAACGTACGGTCTTTTTACACGGATTCTCCAAAGCTTTCGCGATGACCGGTTTTCGTATTGGTTACGCTTGTGGTCCTGCTTCGGTAATCGATGGCATGCTCAAGGTGCACCAATACAGCATCATGTGTGCTCCGATTATCAGCCAAGAAGCTGCCGTTGAAGCGTTGCGCAATGGACGCGACTCCATGTTGCACATGCGTGAAAAATATCGTGAGCGTCGCGACTTTATCGTCCGTCGTTTTAATGAACTAGGCTTAAAATGTCACTTACCACGCGGTGCTTTCTACGCTTTTCCTGATATCACCAGCACGGGACTAGACTCGATGACATTCGCCTCAAAACTTCTCGAAGCACAGAAGGTCGCGATGGTCCCGGGCACAGCTTTCGGTGAAGCGGGCGCTGGTTTTTGTCGTGCCTCCTTCTCGACAAGTTATGAGCGTATTCATGAAGCGGGCGAACGGATTGCTCGCTTCTTGGATACCTTGCCTAGTCGAAAGTAAGCATCCTCGCTTGCTAACGGCTCGTAACGCTTCGATTGTATACCGATGGAACGGAAAACAGAATTATCTCGAGCAGTTGCGATTGTGGGCCGTCCCAACGTCGGTAAAAGCCGTCTGTTTAATGCACTCGTGGGTCGACGTATTTCCATCGTCCATGATCAGCCTGGGGTAACGCGCGATTTAATCACCGCCGAAATTTCTGAAGGTCGCTATACTTTAATGGATACGGGTGGTATTGGTTTATATAAAGCCAACCTCACACCTAAGGTCATTGCTGAGGCCGTTGAAGAGCAGGTCGATTTCGCCCTCGCTGCCGCAAGCTTAGTTTTATTAGTCGTCGATATTACCGAAGGCTGCGCGCCGCTTGATATCGAAGTCGCCTCAAAATTACGTCAGGCCGGCAAAAATGTCATCATCATCGCTAACAAGGCCGACAGCGAAGAGCGCGAAGTAAACATGGGTGATTTCTACACTCTGGGTTTTGGTGACCCCTTATTAGTTTCGGCCGAACATGGTCGCGGTATTCCGCAGTTAAGAACACTGATTCTTAAAAAGATTGGCCCAGCGCCCGTCACGCCAAGTACGGAAACTTCACACCCGATTCGTTTAGCTTTAGCCGGACGCCCCAATGTCGGAAAAAGTTCCATGGGTAATCGTCTCATGGGAAATTCTCGTCTCATCGTCAGTGAGATTGCTGGTACCACTCGTGATCCTGTGCGTTCACGTTTGATGCGTGTTAAATCTGATGGATCCAAAACAGAATTTGCCTTGGTCGATACGGCCGGACGTCGCACCGCCAATAAACGCGATACTTTAGATTTCTTTTCGCAAATTCGCTCCGACGAAATTTTAGCCGATACCGATGTTGTATTTTTAGTATTAGACGCACAACAGGGTGTCACCCGCATCGATAAACAGTTGGCCGGTGAGTTGGCTTTGATTGGCTGTGGTATCGTGGTCGTGGTTAATAAATGGGATTTAGCGAAAGCGGCCTTCCGTGCCGATGCGATTAGCGGATTTGAAGATGAAGAAGAATTCAGATCTAAATTCCGTGCGGCCGTTCGCCGTGAACTTTTCTTCTTACCTGATTCGCCTGTTTTATTCGTTTCGGCAAAAACTGGTCTGCGTGCCGAAGATCTTTTAGACGCCGCGGAAGGCGTGTTTATTCGTGCAGGTGCGACAATCCCTACGGGTAAGATCAATCGTATCATTCAAGATCTCATGATTAAACGCCCGCCCCGCATGGTTTCGGGTCGTCGTTTTAAATGTTATTACGTGACCCAAGTTTCCAAGCGTCCGATTCGTTTCAGATTATTCTGTAATTCAGAAGAGAGATTAGAAGAAGCCTATCAGCGCTACCTTGTTAAAGGAGTGCATGAGAATTTTGATTTATCGGGTGTGCCCGTCTTCCTCGATGTGGTCGGCAAGCCTAAGCAGGAAGGCCGAAAGTATTTTGCACCGCCGGGTACACGTCCCGATTCTGCCGAAGGATCGAGTGAATCCACTCCTCGTCATATCGAGAAGCCACGTGCAGTAAGTGCTGGACCACGTTTAGGTAAGGCGAAGTCGGGCAGCAAGCCACGCACGGGTAAACCCGGTGCCAAGTCGGGCAAGAAAGCTTTTACGCGTTGGGATAAGCCCCGTTCGCTTAAAGGTCGTGCCGCTCGCCAAGCACGAAAATAAAACTTTAATTCAACATGTCGGTTGCACCTTCCCAGTCACGGTTTCGCATCATTCTGCTCGGTTCAGATGAAATCGCGCTACCGTTATTTGCTTCAGTGACTGCCGCCAAAAATATTGAAGTAGTCGCGGTCTATACTCAGCCCGATCGACCCGCAGGGCGTGGTCAGGAAATCAAATCTAATCCAGTCGCATTATGGGCAAAAGAAAAGGGTCTAAAATTATTACAGCCTGAACGACTTGCGGAAATCGATGCACAACAACTGAAAGATTTAAACGTAGATCTGGGCGTGGTCATGGCCTATGGGCAAATATTGAAGGACGATTTTTTAGCCGCGACTCGTTTAGGCTTCATCAATTTCCACGGTTCACTCTTACCCGCATTAAGAGGGGCCACACCGGTGGAATCCTCTTTGGCTCTAGGTTTAAAATCCACGGGTATTTCGGTTCAACACGTGGTAAGAAAATTAGACGCTGGTCCGCTTTATGCTTCGAGTGAATTAAAAGTTTTGCCTGATGAGGGTAGGGCGGCGTTACGTCAGCGCTTAGGACAAACGGCAGCTGAACTTTCGAATCAATTTTTAGATAAAATTCTTAATCAACAAATTAAACCTCAGCCACAGGACGAATCTCAGGTCACTTACACTCGAAGATTGGATCGCCAAGACGCCTCGCTTGATTTCAAAACTCGTGCCGAAGAAATTGTTGGTCGAGTGCGCGCCTTGGAAGGCTGGCCTGGTTCGACATTTCCGCTCGGAGATTTAATAATCAAAGTCGGTTCAGCCTCCTTAATCACGGAAGATCATAAACTCACACCTGGGACCATTGTCCAGGCTGACAGACAGGGTTTGAAAGTGGCGTGTGGAAATGGTTTTTGTTTATTTACAACTTTACAGCGTCCGGGTGGGAGAATGTTGCCAGTCGGTGAATTCTTGGCTGGTTGTCCGATTGCCGAAGGTACGGTGATTGAATCGCGTTCCATGCCGCCGTTAGTTTCCGCGCAGCCATTTCCACGAGTAAAGAAGTCTTAATCGCTTGATTTGCTGGCCCGCCTGAGATGTCATAGCACATGCGTGCGAGGTATCTACTTGGGTTGCTGTCGCTAAGCCTTTTGGCTCAGCAGAAAGATATTCGCTTTGAACAAGTGGGTGGTGGTTCGCTGTCGGGATATACCGAAGACGAAAAAGCTGAGAAAGCTTGGGAAATGAATGCCAAGGTGATGAAGCCAGGTGAAGATTCTGGAAAGTGGGATATGCAGGAATTATCGGGCCGCACCTTTCAGTCGGGCAAACCTTCGATTAGTTTTAGCAGTCCGAATGGTGTGGTTGATCCCACTAAAAAAATCGCTGAGGGAAAAGAGTTATTCAAGGCCTTCTCAAGCACTTTTAATTTAACAGGTACGGGTTGGACCTGGAAGGGTACCAGCACGGGCGATACCTTTTCTATCTTAGCCGACGTGGTCGCAGAACTTGATCTAACTAAACCCAAGGAAAAAAGATTTTCTGTTAAAGCACTGCGGTTGGATGTGACACCCACCAGCGAAGGTACGCAATTAACCTTCTCCGGTGGCGTTTCTTTTTCTCGTCAAGGTGAACAAATTGTCTGCGAAGCCATTGATTGTATTTTAGATGACTCGGGAGTCGGTGACAAAAATTGTAAGATTATCAAAGCCCGCGGCCAGGTAGTACGCACTTACCTTAATCAAACAATCAAAGGAGACTCAGTGGTTTATTTCCCCAAAACAGATCAATTGAATGTCGCGGGTCATGTTATCTTATCTGAGCCGACTTTAAATATAACTTCCGATACTTTGGCTTACGATGGAAGGACTGGTATTACTTTATTACAAGCGACTACTCAACCTACGGTTGCGGTGAAAGCTCAGCGTAAGGACAAGTCGATGATGGAACTGACGGGTCGAGCTGGACGCATTGAACGTGATCTTAAAACTGGACTACAAACGGTCGTGATGGATGGTCAGGCCAATTTTATTTCCGAACAAGGAATGTTAAACTCTCAAAAAATTTCAGTTAAAGAACTGAGCGAAGGCGGCAATGTCTTGATTGCTGATGGCTCAGTGCGTGGATTGGTTCAGGAAACATCATTCAATGCTGAGCATGCAAGATGGCAGCAAGTAAAAGGCCAATTAGAACTTTCGGGAAAAGCAAATTTGGTGGATAAACGCGGGGTTGATTTAATAGGTGCCCAGATTTTTTCGGACTCATTACTGCAACAAGTCATCGTGAAATCGGATTCCGCTTCACGTGCTACGATTAAATTCCGATCGGCCATGGTTGGAGCTGAAGGTGGAAAAGCTGAAGCCGATCAAATTGTCATGTCCAACTCAGGCACATCCGCTGAAGTGGATTTAACGGGTGCGGTTAAGTACTCGATGGATAAAATAACCGCAGAGTCGGATCGTTTAGTTGCTTATTCGGTACCACGGACGGCCCAAACAAAAAGTGGAGTATTCGAACTTCAGAAATTAACCCTCACCGGCAAAGTACGATTTGCACAACCTGGATTACGTACCCTAGCGGAGCGCGCCGATTTTCGACCAAACGTCGAAGTGCAGGAAATCTTAGTCGATGATAGTCTTAAGGGTAAGGTTGAATTACTTACTCTCGGTGGTGGCAGCGGGGCGACTCGACCCAAACTTTTCTTAGAAATGCAAAATGGAAAAATCTCTGAGTTCACGGCCGATGCGCATGAGATTTTAAGTTCTAAAGAGTTAACTAAAATGTTTTTACGTGGCTCGGTTGCTATGCAAAGTCCCAACGCTAACGCGACATGTGACCTCTTAGAAGGTCTCGCTCGACCAGATAAAGCAGGGAATCGCTCACCCGAATTAATTGTGGGTCGTGGAAATGTTACTGTGAAGGCCGATGAAACCACGGCAATTGGTCGCACGATGGAAATTAATCCCAACACCGGCGAAGCTCGACTTTTCGGAGATGCTCGGGTGCGTGATCGCGATGGCCACGAAGGTGTCCCCGCCAATTCGATTGTTTATGATTATACCAAGCGGATGTGGAGAATGGACCAAGTGGTTAATCCGCAAAATCCTAAGCAAGTTATTCGACCCAAAATCATTTTAGGGCCTGAGTTCTTCCTTCCACAGGTCAAAACGCTCGACAAGGCCCCCTGACAACTTCCTCATTACTCTATGGTTGCCTCTAACGATAAGTCTCTCGTTCGCGCGCAAGCTCTGGCTAAACACTATGGTCAGGCCGTTGCTGTTAAAAATGTAAGTCTCGATTTACGTGCCGGAGAGATTGTCGGTTTGCTTGGACCCAATGGTGCCGGAAAAACAACTAGCTTCTATATGATGGTAGGATTAATTCCCGCCACGTCAGGAGATGTATTTATTGATGGCGTTGATGTTACTGCGATGCCGATGTGGAAGCGTGCCAAAAATGGTATCGGTTATTTGCCACAAGAGTCTTCTATTTTTAGAAAACTTTCCGTGTGGGATAATGTGATGGCCGTCGTCGAAACTTTGGATTTATCATCACGTGAAGCACAGGCTCGCACCGCTCAACAACTCACTGATCTAGGATTAGAGCGTCTGGCTCGTCAGCCTGCCTACACACTTTCTGGCGGTGAGCGTCGTCGATTAGAAATTGCCCGAGCCTTAGCCACCAATCCTAGATTCCTTTTAATGGATGAGCCCTTTAGCGGAGTGGATCCCATATCCGTCGCCGAAGTACAGTCCATCATCCGACGCCTTAAAGATAAGGGTATTGGTGTACTGATAACTGACCATAATGTCCGAGAAACGCTTTCAATTGTCGACCGGGCCTACCTGATTCACCAAGGACAAGTGCTTGTCTCCGGCACGGCTCAGGATATAGTGAATAATCCTGAAAGTCGTCGATACTATCTCGGCGAAGGTTTTAAACTATAATTATAATATGTCTTCCGACGCTCCAGAAACTCGCCCCGAATCTGTCTTGGTCAGTGAATTTTTTCACACCTACCGCGAAATGTTGCAAATGGAACTCATCGCCGGTGCTGAGGGCTTAGATAATGTCATTTCGGAAAAGTCGATTAATCGTCCAGCCTTAGCCGTCACTGGATATTTTAAGGAATTCGCGCATCGTCGTTTGCAGCTTCTGGGTGCAGGCGAAATGGCCTACCTCATGGATCAGGAACCCGATGCACGTTTGCGCTTAATGGAAGCGGTTTTCAGTAAACAAATTCCTGCGATGGTTGTCTCGCGCGGTTTAAAAGTAGATGAATCGATCAAAGCGCTGGCCGATAAACATCGCGTGCCGATTATTCGCACCCAATTAAAATCAAAAGACTTTTCCGCTGAGGCGACGGTTTTACTCGAAGAAAAATTTGCGCCACGTACCAATTTACACGCTACCTTGGTCGATATTAAAGGCGTCGGCGTTTTGTTACGCGGTGCTTCGGGCGTAGGTAAGAGTGAATGTGCACTCGCTTTGATTGAGCGGGGTCACTCTTTAGTCGCTGATGATTTTGTTCTTGTTACTTTAATCGGTGATCGTGACTTACAGGGATCTTCCAAAGAACTCAATCGAGGCTATATGGAATGTCGCGGTATTGGTATTATTAATATCGCATCCATTTTTGGTATTCGCTCCGTCCGTCGCGACAAACGTATCGACCTTGTTATCACGTTCGTGATTTGGCAGGCAGGGATGGATGAAGAACGTTCGGGCTTGGACGTCGATAGTTACACCATATTAGGCCGTAAAGTGCCTCATATGACCATTCCCGTGCGTCCGGGTCGCGATATGGCTCGTTTGGTTGAAGTCGCCGCCATGGTGCATGCATTGCGCAGTATGGGGCACGACTCCGCCAAAGAATTTAGCGACCGTTTAATTCAGTTTATGAATCGCGGCGACGATAAGAAAATTTAGTTGTGCGATCCGTCCCAGCGACAGTCGCCCATAATTCTTAAACAAATTTCTCTTAGATCGAAGAGGGTGTTTTCCATGTCGCTCACGGATTCAGCTGAACTGAGTCGTGCCGCTAAAGGAATATCAGCCACTTTGCCCATGGCACGATTGATGGCCGAGAGGGACCTCTTCATATGCACCAGGGCCAATTGCATGTCGCCCGTATCCGTGGCATTAATCGCCATGAGAACTTGGTGATGAATATCAGCGAAGGTTTGTGCGAGGTGTGAAGCTTCCAGTGCTGTTAAACTGGTACCTGCATTTTGACAAAGTAGATCGAGCGAACGGTTGAGTTGAATGATTAATGCTCGCGATACAATGTAGACAGGATGTTGGTGAACACAGTAGGGCATATCGAGTGAGTCGTTGTCATCATCGATATCGTCATCACCATTATCACCCGGACCCCAGTCCGCATTCTCCCAGCCCATACGACGTGCACTCACGTCGAGCCGATCAGGTAGGTTTTTAATTTCTGTATAATAAGCTAAAAAACGTGCCACTTCTTGGTCGTTCTTTTGAAGATATTTCGACCAATTGGCCTCGTTCCAAGAGGCATTGCCTGAACCATCGAATTCACCCTGAGGTTGGTCCGCATCGTGCATACAAACATTATTACCTAAAATCTTGTAGATGCAACCCCTACTCGTAGAAATTATACACATCGATAAATTCGCCAATTTATGAACGAACTTAGTCAGTTTACATCTACGTTGCTCGCCCGTCAGTCCTTGACGAAGGCCCAAGCAAC
>JBAXUJ010000180.1:0-2518 GCA_037129735.1 Opitutia bacterium
CCAGCACAACTCTCGCCCTGAACTCGTGCGGGGACGAGCCAGACAGTTCCACGCCATCCTCGCGTTTTAAGTACCTCAGTAAAGTCATGCCACACGGCTCCGATTTCCGATGTCACGAATGCCACTACTTTAGGGAATGTAGGAATCGGTCGCTTAATTTCTTCTTCGAATAAACCTTCAGCTTTTAATTTCGCGAGTAGCTCTAAATATTTTTTCTGTAATTCACCTTCGCCTTCCGGTTTCATTGAGTCGATGACCAAAGAAAGCTTTCCTGACTTCCCATAGAAATCTACTTTCGCTTTTACGACGACGCGCAGTCCGTCTTTGATCTGAAATTTAATCCAGCGCGCTTGGAATCCGTAGAGGATACAGTCTACTTTCGCCTCAGCATCTTTGAGGGAAAAGTAATGATGTCCGGAAGGGTAGGTTTTGTAGCCAGAAATTTCCCCAACCACTTCAACGGTGCCGAGTCCGTTGACGTGACCTTTGATGACGTCAGTTAAATCGGAAACCGTTAGCGGTAACGAGTCAGGCATTAAGCCATAGAACTACTTTGCCTTAGAGTCGTCAAGCGATGGCACTGCACGCAGCTGAATACTGTCGATGACTTGAGGTCCAAGAATGACGTTGGTCACGATCACTAAAACTTGGCCGGGCTTGCAATGTCCGCTATCGCGTAAGTGCTTTAAGGCCGCAGTGATATTCTCATCTGCTTGAGGGCTGAATTTAATAAAGAAAGGAGTAACCCCCCAAAGTAAACCCATGCGACGGTGCACTTGGATGTCTTCGGAGAAAGCGAAAATAGGGCAGCCCACCGCACGTAAGGCTGAGAGGGAGCGAGGTACGTCGCCATTACGAGTGAAGGCAATGATTCCAGTACTTCCTAAATCTTGGGCGAGGCTCGCAGCCGAACGAAGTAATTTAACTTTTGGGGTATCGTTAGGCTGTTCTTCGCTCAGTTTTTTGGGCAGATCTTGCTCTGTCGCCATGGCGATTTTTGACATCACCTCTACGCAACGAATCGGGTGTTTGCCGGTGGTGGTTTCGCCTGAAAGCATGACCGAGTCAGCTAATTCTAAGACGGCATTGGAAACGTCAGTCACTTCAGCGCGTGTAGGCACAGGGTTTGTGATCATCGATTCCAACATGTGGGTGGCGACGATGACTGGCTTGCGTGCGGCGATCGACATCGCAACCGCGCGACGTTGAACGGACGGAAGTGTTTCGTAAGGAATTTCGATACCTAAATCTCCACGAGCAACCATGAGTGCATCGGAGGCATCGATAATCGAAGCTAAGTGTTCAATCGCTGATTGATCTTCAATCTTCGCAATGATTTGAGCTTTCGAGTGTAGTTCTAAAAGCAGACGACGGAGACTGTGTACATCGCTCTCTTCGCGTACGAATGAAAGTGCGTAGTAATCGATGCCTACTTCACAACCGACTTTAATGTCTTCGCGATCTTTGTCGGTGAGAGCAGGGAGTTCAATTTTTACACCAGGTAAATTGATGTGACGGCGGCTGCCCATAGAGCCGGGTTGTTCGACCTTACAGCACAAGCGGTCTCCTTTTTGTTCAAGGACGCGTAATTGAATGAGGCCGTTATCAATGAGAACAATTCCACCGACAGGAACTGAACGAATAATAGGAGGGTAGTTTGAAGTGATTAAAACTTTGTCACCGTCTTGTTTAGCGTCGGGTGCTCCTGTGACGTCGACCAGTTGTCCGACGGTGAGGTTAATTGATTGTTTAAGAGCCCCGGTGCGAATCTCGGGACCTTTGACGTCCATCATAATGGCTAGGTCTACGCCCATTCTTTTGCTAACCAAGCGCACTCTTTCGACGATTTGGCGAACCCAAGCGTGATCCGCATGGGCCATATTAAGGCGCACGACATTCGCGCCTGCCTTAATGATTGCCTCTAAATTGGCCTCGGACTCGGTCGCAGGTCCAATCGTAAAAGTGATACGGGTGTGTCTGTATGGCTTCACGAGTTTATGAGTAGTTGTGAAGACTCACTAATGGCAAGTGAAACAATACCTTATGCAAATAATTGTCAGTTTTATGAAACTTTTTGAGCAATTACGTCTCTTTTCACCTTTGTGAGCTCTTCAAAAAAAGTCGGCGTTTCAAATGGCCAGCTATCTCCTTCGCAAATCTGCCAATGGGGGTGATTTTTTAGTTCTTTGACCGTCCAGTCGAAGTAATCTGCGTCATCGGTTCTAAAATAGAGTTTTGCGTGGTCGGTTGAAGCCTTGGCTAGGCGACTAAGATTTTCCGCACACAGGAATCGGTTTTTGTGATGTCTTCTCTTGGGCCAGGGGTCTGGATAGAGAATAAATATTTTTTCTGTCTTATGTGCCGACGTTAACGCATCTAAAACTTCCGTTGCTTCTGCTTTTAGGAAAGAAATATTTTTAATACTCTGGAGCTCTTGTTTACGAAGCGATTTTGCAATCCGCCCAGTGATTAAATCGATCCCCAGACAAAACTCATTAGGGTTAGCTTTGGCATAAGC
>JBAXUJ010000181.1:0-2460 GCA_037129735.1 Opitutia bacterium
TCTTTCTCGATGGTTAATTGGGGCGTAGCGATTTGCGACGAAGGACAAAATATTAAAAATCCTCGAGCTCAGTCGACCAAGGCCGTCAAACAACTGATTGCTAAAGGTCGTTACATTTTAACGGGTACACCGGTTGAAAACTCACTCGAAGATCTTCGTTCTCTCTTTGGTTACTTGATGCCTGGCTACTTACCTAAGGTGGAAGAACGGGTAGCGATTGATGACCGTAAATGGCACGATGATCGCTTATTACAAATGGCCGCACCGTATTTACTACGTCGCTCTAAGGTCGCGGTGGCTCCGGAGTTACCTGCGAAGATTGAACAAGTCATTTACTGTGACTTCGAAGATAATCAAAAGAAGTTCTACGACGAGATGCAGGAGAATACGCGTAAGGAAATTTTCGAAATGGAAATGAGTGGCGCCAAGGAAGCCAGCATTCGCATGGCGGCGTTTAATCAGTTACTTCGTCTCCGTCAGATTTGCGCAGACCCGCGTATTCTTGATCCGAAAATGGATGAAGCTGATTCCGCAAAACTACAGGCCTTCCTCGAATTATTGGAAGAATCGAAAGATGCGAATCACCGCATGTTGGTCTTCTCTACTTTCGTATCCGCACTTAAGATTCTTAAGAAAGCACTCGAAGAGCGCGGTATCAAATATTGCTACCTTGATGGTTCAACAACTGATCGCCAATCGGTTTGTGATAAGTTTAACAGCTCGCCCGATATTCCCGTCATGCTCATGTCGCTTAAAGCAGGCGGAACTGGACTTAATCTCACCGGGGCTGACACGGTCGTTCACTTCGACCCTTGGTGGAACCCAGCAGCAGAAGCTCAGGCTACTGACCGTGCACACCGCATTGGACAAACTCGTACGGTCACCAGCATTAAATTAATTGCGACCGGTACGATTGAAGAACGCGTGATGGATTTACAGAAATCCAAATCTGAAATGTTACGCAAACTCTTGAGCGAGTCTGACTCAGTCTCCTCAGCCATCAGCTTAGATGATATCAAAGCGCTACTCACCGTCTAATCATGCTTTCCTCGCTCATCCGTAGAAAAAAAGAACGTAGCGAGATGACTTTTCTCGAGCACGTGGAAGATTTACGTGTGTCGGTCATTCGAGTTTTAGCCGTCTTTATGGTCGGGATGGTTGCGGCGCTTATTTACTATCAGCAAATCCCGCATCTCTTAAGTATGCCGTTAAATTGGGCAAAGAACCCCGAAACCTCGCCGCTTCACTTTATCATGGGTCATGCTGATGACTCATTAAAATCTCTTGGTGATCTCAAAGAATTCACCTTCATGGGTGTGTGGTCGGTTTTAATGTATGCGGCATTCTCAGCAGGCGTAGCAGTAGCCTCGCCCGTTTTTCTTTATGAAACGGCACGTTTTGTTGGGCCAGCGTTAACTACGAAAGAAAAGAAGGCATTGATTCCTTTTTGTGTCGCAGCCTTTTTCCTTTTCTTGGCTGGTGCGGCTCTAGCGTTTTTCTGGCTCACACCTGTTTCGATTCAAGTCTGGCACCACTTTGCAACGGGCATGGGCATGGAAGTCATCTGGAAGGCTTCAGACTATTTTGGTCTCGTGACCATGATGAGTTTAATCACGGGAATTACTTTTCAGTTTCCGCTCGCACTGATTATTCTGATGTGGACGGAAGTTATTCGTCCGAAAACGCTTCTCAAACATTGGCGCGGGATGCTGTTTGGTATCATCCTCGTGGTGGGAATACTCACGCCGATTGGAGATATCATTTCATTAGCTATTCTCACCAGCATACTTTTTAGTTTTTATCTTATCGCGATCGGTGTCGGCAGCGTACTCGTGCGTCGCAAGCGTGTAGCACGTGGCGATACACCCTATCCGGAAGAAGATGAACCGCTTGATTTAGAAGATGAGGAAGAAGACGACGATGATAGTGAAAAAAATGTCAAAAAGTCCGATTCTAAGCCCAAATCAGCCCCTCCATCGACTGATGGTGATATCAGTTCCTTAGACTAATCTAGAGGCCTTTTAAAATTATACCTTAGATTCAACCTAGCACTTGCCAGCGTTGCGTAGCTGGGACAGTTTGCGAAAGTGAACATCGACCTCCATGCAGGATTTGAGGCCCACTTCGCGGCGCTTAAAACTTTTCTTAATGAACAAGAAACCTGCTTCGAGCCCGAGGTGCATCCTTTACTTCATGGAGTTTTAGCACACCCAGGAAAAAGATTACGTCCCCTTTTAGCTTTCGGGTCTGGTGCAGGAGTCGGTCCACACGCCTCGCTCATTAAAGGGGCAGCGATTGTTGAACTCGTACATTTAGCAACCTTGATTCACGACGATGTTTTGGATGGAGCCGACAAACGACATGGGGCAGACACTCCCAATCAAACCTATGGCGCTCACGCTGCTGTTTTATTTGGTGATGCCCTCTTTGCACACGCACTCGTTTTAGCCAGCGAACATA
>JBAXUJ010000182.1:0-2447 GCA_037129735.1 Opitutia bacterium
TTACGCACCAGGTGGTAATTGCATCGCCTTAGCAGAATCAGCCCTAAAATCAGGCGAATTCACCACACTCGAGGCTTTAGAATTTCTTAATTTCTTTTTAGGAGGAAAACGTGGACGCTTTGTCCAACCCGAATGAACGAGACTCCCATTGCATTAGCCTGTGGCGATCCAGCGGGCGTTGGACCTGAGCTCATTGCAGCATGGATTAAATCACATCCAGAATCAGCCCATAAAGTCGCGCCCATCGGACCACTCTCTTGGTTAAAAACTCTAGGTATAAAAAATCCTGAATCCTTCGCCGTCGGATCGACTAATTATATTATAAATTCTGGAAAGCCCGACGCCGAAGGCAGCCGTATTGCCATCGCTGCGATGGAGTTGGCGGCAAAAGGAGTCGCCGAAGGAAAGTTTCGCGCGGTTGTTACTGGTCCTGTAAGTAAAAATAGTTTATCACAGGTAGGTTACAAATTTCCAGGGCAGACGGAATTCTTTGCGCATCATTGGCAGGACGAACCCGTCATGGCATTTGCGGGCGGCAAGATGACGGTGGGGCTGGTGACGTGGCACATTCCACTGCAATCGGTTTCGAGCCAAATAAATTCGATTAATATTCGTCGGACTATTTTGGCCCTCGTTCAGTTACGAAAAAAACTGGGCGATAAAAATCCGCGCATTGCAGTCTGCGGATTAAATCCACATGCGGGAGAAAACGGCTTACTCGGTCAGGAAGATAAAGCCATTATTCAACCCGTCGTAGAAACACTACACGGTGAAGGGTTTGATATCACCGGGCCTCTTTCGGGCGACACGGCCTTCTATCGTCACCTAAAAGGCGAGTTTGATGGCGTAGTGGCGATGTATCACGATCAAGGCTTGGCCCCTTTAAAATTGGTCGATTTTGCTACGTCCGCCAATCTCACCTTAGGATTAAAACATGTTCGCACCAGCCCCGATCACGGTACGGCTTTTGAAATCGCAGGGAAAGGCTTGGTTAACTCTGGAAGTTTCGAGTCAGCGGTACGATTAGCTGAGATTCTGTCCTCGCGATGATTCGTCAGTTTTTATTAACGCTTTTCTGTTTCAGTTGGGCCGTCGCTGCCGAACCCATGCGGATTGTGAGTTACAGTCCAGGTGCAACCCAAACGCTGATTGATCTAAATTGCTCATCACAAATCGTTGCGGTCACGAAGTGGTGTCCCCTGCCCGCTCAGCATTTGGCCTCACGCGACTGTGATGTTTTTAATCCGGACCCAGAAAAACTATTACAGAAAAAACCGACGTTAGTTATTTTGCCAAGACTGGCTAATCCGTTGTGGGCTGATCGCTGCCGGCAAGCTGGATTAAACGTATTGGTGCTTTCGCCTGAAAATAAAAATAGCGTCTACGAAGATGTGCGTTTAATTGGGGAAGCCGTTCAGCAAAAAAAATTGGCTAACGATTTAATTTCGGCTTTAGAAAAAAATCAGCCTGCTTCATCTAAAAAACTTTTAGTTATATGGGATGGGATGATGGCTGGGAAAAATTCCTATCTCGCTGGACCACTAGAAAGAAATGGATTTGATTTTCCGTTTCCTGATTCAACATGGATTAAGTGTGACTGGGAAATGATTGCACATTTTAACCCCGATATCATTTTGTGGATAAATAATAATCCAAGTGATGGACCGATCGCCTTATCCCCAGAACACTTGAGTGAGTTTGCAAATCTACCAGTAGTCCGAGAGGTAAACGCAGTAAAAAATAAAAAGGTCTTTTCAACCAACAGCGGTTGTAACTGGTTGCCTAGTAGCAGTTTATTCAATGCCTGCTTAAAAATGAATAAACTCTTAACTACCAGTGATTTATAGCATTATTTGACAAAGTAGGGCAAACTTTTACATATTTAGATCCTTCTCTATCACTAATGAAATCCTCATTCCTCCGTTTATTAACCTCTGCCGCTGTCGCCCTCGCGCTGACTTCGGTTGTTAGCTTCGCAGAAGAACCTGCAAAGACTGATGCTCCTGCTGCTCCTGCTGCCGAACCAGCTAAGACTGAGCCAGCAAAACAAGAAGCAACTCCTGAAAAGAAAAAGGAAGACGAAAAAGCTCCTGCAACCGCTCCAGTTGAAGCTCCTAAGAGCGAAATCTCCAACCATTGCGGTAGCTGTGGTAAAAAAGACGAGCCAACCACTGCTCCTGCAACTGAGCCTGCTAAGACTGAGCCTGTAAAACAAGAAGAAGCTCCTGAGAAAAAAGACGGCGAAAAGTGCCCAGGTTGCCCTTCTGAAGCTCCTAAGGCCTAATTTAGTTTAAACATTGATTTTAAAGGGCGAACTTTCGAGTTCGCCCTTTTTATTTATCCCAATTCAAGCCGAGATCCTGACGAACAAACTCAGGAAAATCTTGGCGAATGGTGAATTTCATTTTCTCGGCATAAATAAAATCTTCGGCGCGACCAGCCCCACT
>JBAXUJ010000183.1:0-2436 GCA_037129735.1 Opitutia bacterium
GTATTTTTTGAACGCAACGGCGAAGGTGATAAACCTGGCAGCCCTGGTTGGTACAACACTGCAGGTTTTCACGCCGAAGCCAAGAAGGCCGGATTAAAAGCGTTCTCTATTAACGGTGACGCCTTTTCGGCTGAAATAAAAAATCAGGTGATCGAGACGATTAAGAAGAAAATGCCGAATGGAAAAATTGATTTGGTAATTTATTCCCTGGCTTCACCTCGTCGCACCGCACCCGATGGCGTTACTTACAAATCCACACTTAAACCCACCGGCGCCCCCTTCCACGCAAAGAATTTAGATACCGACCGTAAAGTGGTGAACGATGTCACACTCGAAACCGCTAACGCTGATGAAATTTTAAATACCGTTAAAGTGATGGGCGGAGAAGATTGGGAAATCTGGATGAATCAACTCGACCAAGCGGGTGTGATTGCGGAAGGCTGCCAATCGGTTGCTTATTCCTATATCGGACCACAAGTCACTTGGCCGATTTATAAAGACGGAACGATTGGCAAAGCGAAAGAAGATCTCGAAAGAGCGGGTGAAAAGATTGATAACCTCATGAAGCTCCATCGCGGCCGTGCTTTTGTTTCCGTGAACAAAGCCGTGGTCACTCAGGCAAGTTCAGCGATTCCTGTGGTGCCTCTTTACGTTTCCTTGCTCTTCAAAATCATGAAGGCAAAAGGAAATCACGAAGGCTGTATCGAACAAATTCAGCGTCTCTTCGAAAAACAAATGTATAATGGCGAGTGCTTAAACTTTGATGAAAAAGGTCGCGTGCGGATTGATGACTGGGAAATGATGCCTGAGATTCAAAAAGCCGTGTTTGATATTTGGCCCTTGGTGACCACCGAAACTCTTGATCAGTACGGAGATTTCGCCGGCTACCAATCCGACTTCTTGAAAAATTTTGGCTTCGGACTCGCTGGAGTTGATTACGATGCTCCTACAGAAGTAGAACGCCCCATTGAGGATGCTTAAGTGACTAAAGTTTTTTCCATCGCGAATCAAAAAGGCGGCGTCGGTAAAACCACGACCGCTGTTAATCTTGCTGCAGGACTAGCAAAAATGGGCATTTCCACCCTGCTCATCGATCTTGACGCTCAAGCTAATGCCACGAGCGCACTGGGTGTAGAAAAAGTTGAAGGTCGATCACTTTACAAAGTGCTTCACGGCGAAGCCAAAGCGGAAGATATGATTGTCAATACTTCGACCGAGAAACTGGATTTAATTCCTTCGGAAGTTGATTTAGCTGCCATTGAGTCGGAACTTGCCCAGTCGGAAAATTATTTGTCACGACTGTCCAGCGCACTTCAGCCGCTTATCGATTCAAAAAAATACGCACTCATCATCATCGATTGCCCACCCGCACTCGGAATGCTCTCGATGAATGCACTGCGTGCCTCAGACCACCTTTTAGTTGCGTTACAAACTGAATATCTAGCCATGGAAGGCCTCGGTCAAATTCTCGGCGTGGTAGATCAACTCAAACAAGCTGACGCGACGTCCAAACTCACCGTGGGCGGAATTTTGCTCACGATGTACGATGTGCGTACCAATCTTTCACGCCAAGTTGTTGAAGAAGTTAAAACCCATTTCCCTGAACTACTTTTAAAGACCATGATTCCTCGGACGATTCGACTCTCCGAGTGCCCCAGCCACGGTAAAACTATTTTCCAGTATGACGCGCATTCACCTGGAGCGGTTGCTTACACAGCTTTGGCCAAGGAATTCATCGCTCGTTTTGATTTAAAGTAAAACATTCGGCGGTTCGGTTTGACCTACCTTCGTGGTCACTCTGGATAGAATTATGAAAGCGGCATCACACCAGGCCTTTACGGGCGTACCTTCGTACGCTTGGCCGGCTTGTGCCTTTTCCGAAAGTACCAATCACTCTGTGGTTGTATTTCTCGCTTCTAATTTAGGCGCCGCCGAAACCTTGGTCGAAGAAACCGCACAACTCCTGCAAATTCTAAAAGGAATAAAAGCGACGGCGAAGACATTAACGGAGTCCGATGCAGTGGTTCCTATATTTGAAGCTGATTGCGATTTGTTAGGCGTACTGACCGCGATTCGTCACGGCAATCACACTCCCGAAAATCCTCTATTCATTGCGTGTACGCCAGGGTCCATCACCCGATTGGCTCCATCAGCCGCTGAATCCGATAAAAAAGAATTAATTATTCGAAAAAGTGATCGTATTTCACTGCGCGATGTTGCCCAAAAACTTTCTGCAAATTTTGGTTACGCCCATGAATCACTTTGTGAGCAGCCTGGTGAATATGCACTTCGCGGCGGCATTCTCGATGTCTATCCCATCAACGGACAAATGCCCGTGCGGATTGATTTATTTGGTGACACCGTCGAATCACTAAGACCATTTGATCCATCGACTCAAAAAAGCGAAGGTGAGATTAACAATGTGGTGATTTGTGC